>VHBV01000103.1 GCA_016882165.1 Candidatus Pelagibacterales bacterium | reverse complement strand
TTTATATTTTATGCTAGCAAAAACGATTTTATGATTTCTTGCAGCAGATAAAACCGCACATCCCACTATATATTGACATTTCAAAGCTTCTGACTGTTTAATTAAAGTAGAAAACATCTTTTTAATTAATTGTCTGTTACCATAAGGTTTTTTAATCACCACATCTTCAACTTCAACATATTTAGCTTTGTAATTTAAGCCTATTTCTTTCAGAACACTTCGGATTGTAAGACTGATATCTGGCTCTTCATTAAGAGAGTTTTTTGTCCAATCTGAAATTAAAAATCTCATACCAGCAATTACTTTTTTGTTTTTATCAATTGCTACCAAAATTTTGCCGCTCATGTCATCAACATTTTCAGATCCATCGCAAGCTTCAAATTCCTGGATTTCTTCGAAAGTTTTTTCTTTGTACATTACATCAACATTTCTGAAAGATTCTTCACGCAATTCATAATATTCGCTTAACAATCTACGGTCAGAAGTAAATAAAACTCTAATTTCACCAATTGAAGATAATTCGTTTTCTTCGGGTTTTTTGTCTTCATTTGCAATATGAGGAGTTCTGGAAGGGTCTTCTTTAACTCTAACTCCGCCAATAACAATTGTGCCAGTTTTATCTGAAATAGATGGGATAGATTTTTTAATCCTAATTTTAAGAAATTCGTCTTTTATTTCATCGCTAATAACAAAATCACTTCTTGAAAGATTTTTTACATCATAAATGTCTTCTTTGATAACTTCGCCCAATCTGTTATGCATAAATCAATTTTTAATCTGTTTCACTTTATTCAATTTTATATCAATCAACATTTATAAAATTGAAATTATTTGACAGCCTATGAAGCCGCTTTTAGTTTTTTGAAAAAATTTCCAAAAAAGTTCTGATCTCTAAAAAAACAAGAAAGAACTTAAGTAAGTAAAAAAAATATGAGTGCAAAAAATCAACAAGACAATTTGCATAGCATTTAATAAAAACGTTCTTGCTTCAAAAAGACACAAACAAAAAATGTTAGAAAGAAAAATTGATACCACACAAACTAAAGAAGATAAGAAGACAATTGCCCAAATTTGTTATTGTTCAAAATTTTTGCTTTTATTTGTAAAAAAAATCACACTTTTTGTTTTTACATTTTACATGCCAAAAAATGCTAAAAACATTTTTCGCAAGCTTTCTCTTATTATTTCAATATTCAAACACTGCTATTTAATTCCTGGTTATTACTACTTTTTCTTCTTCTTATTTAGAAAAAGACCTTACGAAATAGTCACAGAAAGAATTAGAAAAAAAGTTCTGCTTGATCCCTCTTACAGATCAAAACTTAAAAAGGTTCGCAAGCGCTATAAAAAAATACTTGTGAAACGCAAAAAAAGACTTGAGAGAAAACTTGGACTTGAGGAATCTTATAGTGCTTTCTCTTACGCTCTTCTGCTTTTGATACTGATTTGGACAATTGTAAATTCATGCATGATTTACTACAACTTCAGAACTAACTTGGAAAATAAAGTTATATTTCACAGTAGCGTTATAGAAAAGTCAGCATCCAGTTTGATTAGTGCAGTTGATAATTATATGAATTACGTTGGTGATAAGGTTTTAGTTTTAAAATCCGGAGGTGATAAGACAAACGAAGCCATACGTAAAATGGTCAAAAAAACTTTAAACCGCGACGCTTATCAAAGAAACGTTTCTTCTTGGCTTGATATCAATTTTGTCAATCTAAACGGAATTGTTACGATGAATGACAGAGGATTGATTAATAATCCTCACGAGGTTGAAGATTACTATCCAATGGAAGAAGTGGCTAAAAAAATGTGGCGCACCAAAATAGGAGATATGCATCACATAGAAACAGACATTGCAAGTTATGATGTTTTACCAGTTGCAATTGGAATTGATGATGATGATTTGACTCCGATTGGAACTTTAATCGCAAAAATTAGTCTTCTAAGAATTGAACAAAACATTAATAGTTCTTTCAATGATGATGACATTTGTTACGTTGTTATAGATAAAAATTATGACCTAATTTCTAAATCAAAAAATTTTGGAGATGAAAGTTATGACTATAGAAATACAGATAAAAGTACACTACAAAACACTGCTTTCTTAGAACCAATAATTGTAGATCATTCAGGAAAAACGGAAGCAAAATTACAAAAAGAATTAGTAATTAACCGTTGTTTAGTTAGCTATTATAGACAATCAGAATATCCAGTAACTGCTTTAGTTGGATATGATCAAGTAACAATTTTAGATAAATTAAGTTCGCAACTTTATACTGCTGCAAGTCAATCAATTGGTGCTGCCATTCTGTTTTTAACTGCATTATATTTATTCAAGAAAAGAAAAATAATGCCATTCTTAAAAGAAATGTTTAATGCAAAAATTGCTGCCGAATCAGCCAACGTTGCAAAAAGTCAGTTTTTATCAAATATGAGTCACGAGCTTAGAACTCCAATGAATGGTATAATTGGAATGAGCCAAGCTTTAAAAGATTCTGGAAAACTTGAAGATAACGAACTTGACCAAGCAAGCACAATTTACCGTTCTGCTGATGCATTACTTATTATTTTGAACGATATTTTGAACTTCTCTAAAATTGAGGCAAAGAAAGTTGAATTAGAAAATGTTAATTTTGATTTAAGACTTTTAATTGAAGATATTGCTGATCTTATGTCTTCCGTTGCAAGTTCAAAAGGTCTGGACATCATAACTCATATAGAACCAAACGTTCCAACAGCAATAGTTGGAGATTCTGGTCGAATAAGACAAATATTAACAAATTTGATCAATAACGCCATCAAATTCACATCTTACGGACAAATATTTATTCATATTAAACTCGATAAAATTGAAGATGAGCGTTACTTCATAAATGCTAATATTAAAGATAGTGGAATAGGAATTGAACCATCAAAAATTGGCTTAATGTTCTCAAAATTCAGCCAAGCTGATATGTCAACGACCAGAAAATATGGTGGAACTGGTCTTGGACTTTCAATATGCAAAGAATTAACAGAATTAATGCGAGGCCGAATTGGAGTTACAAGTAACTTTGGCGAAGGTTCAAATTTCTGGTTTACAATTCCTTTCAAAAAATCAGATAGTGAAGTAGTTGATTTAGAAGTTGAGCAGAAAAAACAACTTGAAGGCAAGAAAATAGCGATTATGGAATATAATGAAATTGCTCGAAAAATCTTAAAAGAAAGATTTGATAGATTAAAAATTAATAACCAAATCTTTGATATAGAAAACAATTCTCCTGAAAAATACGATATAGTAATTCATCAAATTGATAAATTTGAAGGCTGCGAAGCAATAATAATTGATCATAATTCTGCTGCTAAATTTGACGGAATTGAAATTGCTAAAAAATTAAAATCTGACGAAAAAACTAAAAACATTCCTTTGGTCTTGATGGCTTCTAGTAACGAAAGATTGAAAATTAATAAAGAAAATTTAGCACTTTTTGAACAAGTTGCGCCAAAACCATTTAAGGAAAACCGTTTGCTCAAATCTTTATTCTTAATTTTCAAAATCACTTTCTATGATGATGAAGGTGCTCTGATACAAAAAGGAAAAGTTGTAGAAGAAGAATCAAAAAATAAAGGTCTAAAAGTTCTACTCTGCGAAGATAACGAAGTGAATGTTAAAGTTGCTTCAATGATTCTAAAAAGAATGAACTTTGAAATTGAATATGCAGAAAATGGACAGGAAGCCGTTAATAAGTTCTTGCACGTTAAATATGACGTTATTTTTATGGATTGCATGATGCCTATCATGGATGGATTTGAGGCTACAAAAAAGATCAGAGAAATTGAAAAAGAAAATCAAATGTCACATACTCTAATAATTGCCCTTACTGCTAATGCGACTCAAGAAGATCAGGAGAAATGCAGTCATGCTGGAATGGATGACTTTGTTTCAAAGCCAATCAAAAAAGAAGTAATTCAAAATGTTATTGATAGGTGCCTTAACAACAAAGAAAAACACACAAAAATTAACAGTTAATTTTTTAAAGAAAAAAGATGTTCAATCGCAATAAAGAAAAAGAAAGCTACTATAAAAAACCACTAGTTCTTACATTAACTGGTGTAGCTCTGATTGTAATTCTAATCAGCTATTTATCTTACAAAAACTTTGAGCGCAGTTTTGAAGCTCAAACCATAAATATTGCAACAAAAGCAAATAAAGAATTAGAAAAATCTATGCTATATACCGAAAATATAGCAAACTTTATAGCAAACCAAATAGTTGATGAAGATAAACTTACTAAAGAAGAAATTGCAAAAATATTGCGCAATACAAAACCAAGGCTTGATCAGAAACAAGATATTTTTAGCCAAATCTTTTTCGACTTTATTGACAAGCAAGATAATATAATAGTTACAGAATCAGATGGAATTTTGGCAAATCCTTATCACATTACTAAAGAAAAAAGATCTTGGATAGAAAGCGCAAGAATAAATACTTGGAAACTTATTCCAGCAAAAAAAGACAAAGGAATAATTACTCAAGAACTTATTATCCCTTGTGGATTTGGCATCAGCAGAAAAAATGGGGAATTTGTAG
>VHBV01000102.1 GCA_016882165.1 Candidatus Pelagibacterales bacterium | reverse complement strand
TTAGAAAATTCTTTAGAAGCTTTGATTGGAGCAATTTACCTTGATTCTAATTATGACAAGGCCAAAGAATTTATAACAAAATTCTGGCATAACTTCTTAGAAAATGAAATTACTCCACCAAAAGATCCTGTATCACAACTACAAGAAATTGTACAACTTAAGTCTAAGCAGTTACCGCAATATTTCACAAACAAAAGCGGTGGTTCAGATCACGATCCAATTTTCACTTCAACAATTAAAATTATACATTTAAATCTAGAGTTCTCAGCAGAAGGAAAATCAAAAAAAGAAGCCCAAAAAATGGTATCTAAAATTGCTTTGGATTACATTCTAAAAAATCAGTAAGAACAAATTACTATTACATACTAAGCTAACTTTGCATATTTCTGACTTTTAATTTTGGTATATAAAAGCTTCTTAATTTGATGTAAATATTTCTCTAACTTCTTTCATGGTTATAGTTTTACCAGTCTTGAAATTATGAAACTCTACCAACTTAACAGCATCGTAAATTGCTTTATAACTTCTGTCGATTTTTTCAGCTATAAAATTGATGATACGATTATCTAACTTAATTTGCTTACGAGAAAAACTTTGAACAAGAAGCTGTTGCATTGACTCTAGGCTGGGATTTTTTATTTCAGCAGTAAAAATATTTCCAAGACGTGACTTTAAATCTTTTAAACTAAATTTGCTTAAACTTTTAGCGCTAAAAATCAAAAATGAATTTGCTTCCAAAGATGCATTTATAAGATGAAACAAAAATTTCTCATCATCAATTTTATCAATATCTTCTAAAATATAAAATCTGTCTGCTAATAAAAAACTACTTAAATTCACGTCTGCAATATGCTCATATTTCAGAAAATCAGCAGAAAAATCGGTAGCAAAAATAGTTAATAAATGGCTTTTTCCTGAACAATCATCACCCTTCAAAATAAGAGATCTAAAATTAGATTGAAGAAAGTGATTTTGCAAAAAGAAGTCCTTCAAACTTCTGAAAGCTGAAGAATTTTCTGGCAAAAGCAAGAAATCTTCTTTTAGATAAGGATTTTTATTTGCGTTAGATTGAAGATTTAAAATTAGCTGCAAAGTTACTCTATTCTATAACTTTAGGAACCGTAAAATAATCATATTTACTGTTTTTAGCATTTTCCAAAACGTCTTGAGCAATATTTCCATCTGATATTTCATCTTTTACCATACGCAATGAAGACTCATTAGGATTTGTCAGTGGCTCAACAAAATCAGTATTTACTTCATCTAGTTTTGCAACCCAATTAATAATTCCTTCAACTTGACTTGCTGTTTTTTCACGCAATTCTTCAGGAATTTCAATTCTTGCTAATTTAGCAACTTTTTTAATATCATTTGCAGTAACTGACATAATTTTTACTTTTTTTTAACAATTGAACAACAATAGTGACCGTTTTTAACGAATTAAAAAACACAAATCAAGATTCCCTTAACAAATATTGTCCTAAAAAAGGTCGTCTTCTAGGTATTGATGTTGGAACCAAAAGAATTGGTTTAGCTCTTTGCGATGAAACTCATCTTATTGCTTCCCCAAAACTTATTTTGCATCGTCAAGGAAATCTAAAAGATTTTGCAAAAATTAAAGATTTTATAGAAGAAAACAAGGTTGTTGGCATTGTTATTGGACTTCCAATCCAAATGGATGATAGTGAAATTCCAATGACAATTTTTTCTCAAAACTTTGCTGAAAGTCTTGATAATTTTTTGGAACAGAAACTGCCAATTTTCTTTTTTGATGAAAGACTTACAAGCTTTGAAGCGCGCGATTTAGCACTTTCTAAGTTGTCACGAAGAAATAATAAAATTCGCGATAAATTTGTTGATGATATAGCCGCAAGCCTAATATTACAGGGTTTTATAGATTCTCTTTAACATTTTAGTTATTAAGAAAATTAATTTCTTTCTCTCAGTTATAAAAAATATTGGCAACGACACTCTTTATGGTGGAATCGGTAATGACATCTTAAAAGGCGGATCTGGACATGATTTAATGGAGGGTGGCGCTGGTAATGACACCTTAACTGGAGATGCTGGGAATGATGTTTTAAGAGGTGGTAATGGTAATGATCAACTCAACGGAGGGGCCGGAATAGATGTTATGCTTGGCGGCGTTGGAAATGATCAGTTTATCTTTAAAAATCTGACTGATTCCACAATCAATGAAAGTGATTTGATTTTAGATTCATTAAGGGTGAAGATAAAATCAATCTATCTGGTCTTGGATTTGATGAAATTAGTGCAGCGGGAAGTAATCATTCTGATCATGGTTTGGAATATCACTTTGATGGAAAAAATACTGTAATCGAAGATCGTAACTCAAATTTTGTGTTGAAACTTGCTGGCAATATCAGCTTGGATCATAACGATTTTGCTTTTTGAAAATGAGTTATATATTCTTTTCAGGTTTGGTTTCCAATTTAATTTGTTTTACAGTTTCATCCGTAAGGATGCTTCTACAACAAATATGCGTAATGCAATCGATACTGCGGAAGAGAGTAACTGTAACATAAAACTTGAGCAGATCAGGCCTAATTCTGTCAAAACCAAAAAACCAGAGCAATTGCCGGATTTTTGCCAAATGTTATCGCCAATACTTCCTATGGACAATGTTTATCGGTAAGTCAAAACTGGCAGAACCAACGAGCTGATATGTTCTCAGCAATAAATCTTTCAAGTTCACGATTAATCAAATCTTCAAGAAACTGCGACAACAAACAAAGAAAGATCTTGTAAATTCCATAACCCTTGTAATCGGACTCAGCCTCATCCAACCGCACTACAGAGCATCTCAATTTAGTTTTGCTCAAATGATATTTCTTACTATACCAAACTAAACATCTATTGATATTTTAAAACCATTTTATTTAATCAGATTTTTTGGATAAATATGGTACAGGCTTACAGTAAAGATTTAAGAGTAAGGGTTATTAACCGCCTTAAAAATGGTAAAGAAAGTCATCAGGAAATAGCGGATAATTTTGAAATTGGTGTAGCAACTTTAAGGAGATGGGTAAGGCTTCACAAGGAAACAGGATCCCTTGATTGCAAAGTGCCGACAGTTACTCGACCACGAAAGGTAAACTACAAAAAAGCTCAAAAGTTCATTGAGAAGAATCCCGACAAAACTCTCAAAGAAATTGGTGAAAAATTTGGAGTAAAAGACACGGCGGTTCTTTACATCGCCAAGAAACTCAACATCACATATAAAAAAACGCTTTCTGTACGAGGAGCGAAGGGAAGATTTGAGAGAAGAATACCGAAGAGTTTTAAACCAAATTCCAAAAGAAAGTCTCATCTATCTTGATGAAAGTGGATTTGACCTGAACATGAAGAAAGAATATGGCTGGAAGACAAGAGGACAAAGGCTTTATGATAATCGAAGCGGCAACAGAAAGGGTAAAAGAATTACAGTAATTTCAGCTTATTCAAACCAAACAAAAAAGCTGATTGCTCCAATGTATTTTGAAGGAAACACTGATACAGAAATTTTTAATCAATGGATTGAGGCATTTCTTGTTCCAAGTCTTCAGCCAAATCAAACGGTGATTTTAGATAACGCAGCTTTCCATAAATCGCAAAGGACTGCAGAACTTGTAGAATCAGCAAATTGCAATATTCTCTACCTTCCACCATACAGCCCCGACTTCAACCCAATTGAACAGAAGTGGGGCCATGTAAAAAATTTAGCAAAGAAAATCAGAGACAACTTCCAAAATTTTAACGAGTGTTTGGAGAGGGTTTTATGCTATCAATAGATATTTAATTTGGTATAACTACTTGAAACGTTGTTATTTGGATTAGTTTGTCTTTGTTGAGATTGAGCATAAACAAAAGCAAACAAGCATTCCGAGCATTAATTAAATTAAGTAAAAAAGCATTGGTAATTGTCGTGGATTTTTTAGCATGTTTTTATCCCATAATGTATATTATGTAAAATTAGTTATATTGAAAAACTTAAATATTACATTAAATTACTACAAAAGATTTTTGACTTATAAATCATAATAGTTTTATAATTATTCTTCCCGATTTTTTACTTTTTAGAATTTTTATTTTGGGAAATTTTGTTCTAAAGGTTTTATAAATGATAATTCTCTTATAAATTATTATATTAAAACCTTTAGACATTATGTTTTCTGTAAAAAATACCTTATATATAACAAAAGTTAAAAAACTTCTTTTGTTTAAAAAAAAATAAGTCAAAATAATTTTACAGAGTTTGTTTATTTGCCTCCGTGGCGGAATTGGTAGACGCGATAGACTCAAAATCTATTGTCCTTTGCGGATGTGTCAGTTCGAGTCTGACCGGAGGTACCACTCTTTATATATCTTATAAAAGTGCTTCATTTTGTTGATCTAATAAAAGCTGTTACGCTTGGAATTGTTGAGGGTTTGACAGAGTTTATACCTGTTTCTTCAACTGCTCATCTTGTTATAACATCATATCTCATAGATTTTAATTCTATCAAAAATAATCTGTTTGAAATAGTAATTCAGTTTGGCGCCATATTGGCAGTCTGTTTGGTCTATAGAAAAAGAATCTTTGAAGTCATATTTAATTTAAATCAGAAAAAACAGCAAAAATTTTCACTTAATAT
>VHBV01000101.1 GCA_016882165.1 Candidatus Pelagibacterales bacterium | reverse complement strand
GAGTGACAATTTCATCAGCTGTGAAAGGGCCAATTAAAAAACCACTGGCTTCAATTTTGTTTTTGTTAATGTGATGAATTTTTTTGTTAGAAATTAAATTTGCTTTTAAAACTTCCAACATACCACCTAAGTCATATTTAGAAGCGAAATAAACTTCTTGTTTATGGCGATTTTCGTAACGATTCTCGTTAGCATAATTATACATATTTTAATACTTCTTTAATTATTGAATTAGTTAAAATTCTACCTTGTTTTGTAATTTTAATGTTATTTGCCGCAACTTCTAAATAACCTTGTTCTTTCAGGTTTTTCAGCTTATCAAAGTCTATAAGTTCTTTTAGATTTTTGTTAAAATGATTCAAAAAAATATGGTCATCAATTCCTTGGTTTAAACGAAGTCCCATTAAAATCAATTCTTCAAGTAGTTCTGTTTCGGAAATTTTTTCAATTTTTTGAATTCCGACACACTTTTCAGAAACTTTTTTGAGCCATAAATTTGGTTCATGAATCATAAAAATTGCTTTTCTTTCAGTTTTAGATTTAAAGTAAACTCTTGAATGTGCACCAGCGCCAATTCCAATATAATCACCACCTTGCCAATAAACAAGATTGTGTTTGCAAGAGTAGTTTTGACGACAATAATTGGAAATTTCATAATTTTCAAAACCACTTTTAGCAGTAATTTCATTGGTTAGATCATAAAATTCGGCCGCTAAGTTTTCATCGGGCATCTGAAATTCGCCACGAGAAAATTGTGAAAAAAATTTGGTGCCTTTTTCAATTGTAAGTTGATAAAGAGATAAATGTTTGGTGCCAAAATTAATTGCTGTTTCAAGTTCTTTTTCCCATTTTTGAAGGCTTTGATTGGGACGGGCATAAATTAGGTCAAACGAAAAATTGTCAAAAGTTTTTGCAGCATTTTCAATTGTGTGAATTGCTTCTAAACTTGAGTGTTCGCGTCCAAGAAATTTTAAATCTTTGTCATCTAGTGCTTGTATTCCAATTGATAAACGATTAATTCCAATATTTTTTAAATCTTTAAACTTTGCACTTTCTGATGAGGTAGGGTTGGCTTCTAAAGTAATTTCGCAATTTTCATCAATTTGCCAAAGTTGACTGATTTTTTTTAAAATTCCATCAACCAGAGAAATTGGCATCAAAGATGGAGTGCCGCCACCAAAAAATATAGTTTTAACTTTGTTATGATCTGTTTTGTTGTAAAAAAATTCTAATTCTTTTTCATAAGATTCTAAGAATTGATCATAATTAACTTGATCTCTAACATGAGAATTAAAGTCGCAATAAGGACATTTAGATTTGCAAAACGGATAATGAATGTAAATGGATAAGTCCTTGTTAGACATTAATTAAATAATTTCTATTTGAGTTTGGTATAGTTGACAATTAATTTTAATCACACTAGATTGACCGCCCTTAATTTTAAAGCTAAATAAAGCTAAAAAAATTCAAAGAAGTCTAAAAAATTTGGGAAGTCTAGAAAATTTGAATAGTTTCAAAGTTTTTGCCATAAAATCGCTTCTTTCACTTAAAGAATCTTACTTAAATCAGGAGAAAAGATGAAAATTTATAATTCATTAAAGTCTGCAAAAAAAAGACACAAAGACTGCAAAGTTGTTCGTAGAAAAGGTCGTCTTTACGTAATCAACAAAACTAACCCTCGCTTCAAAGCAAGACAAGGTTAATTCGCTCTTAAGCAGATCTTAGCTGATATTTTATATTGGTCTGCTTTATCACCAATTTAATTATCATGCTTAAAATAAAAATTGGCACCAGAGCAAGCAAGTTAGCACTTGCACAAGTTGAAGAAATAAAAAACTTTCTTTTAACTAACAAGCTTGCCTCAGAAGAGCAAATCCAAATCATTCACTTCACAACTTCCGGCGATAGAATACAAGATCGTAACTTATCTGAAATTGGAGGAAAAGGCCTGTTCATTAAAGAGCTGGAAGAAGCCTTAATTCACAATAAAATTGATGTCGCAATTCACTCAGCAAAGGATATTCCTCCTTTTTTACATAAAGATACTGAAATTGCTGCTTTTAGTAAAAGATTTGATGCTAGAGATTGCTTTATTTCAAAAAAGTTTAACTCAATTAACGAACTACCACAAGGATCTGTAGTTGGAACATCTTCAGCGCGTCGCAAAGCAATTTTGCTGGGATTGCGTCCGGATTTAAAAGTTGTTAATTTCCGTGGTAATGTTGATACGCGTCTAAAGAAAATTGAAAATGACGAAGTTGATGCAACAATTTTAGCAATTTGTGGATTAACGCGTCTTAGAGAAAGAAAAGAGCAAAATTCAGCTTGTCCACTGGGTTACGATGAAATAAATAAAATTATTGAAAAAGATGTTATGCTGCCAGCTGGAGGACAAGGAGCTTTGGCAATTCAAGTTAGAAAAAATGATAAAAATATTTTTGATATAGTTAACAAAATTAATGATTTTGAAAGCGAAGTTTGTCTAAGAGCAGAAAGATCTTTTTTATCAGAGCTTGGTGCTTCTTGCTCTACACCAGTTGCGGTACATGCTTGGAAAGAAAATAATTTATTACACCTAAAAACTATAATCCTAGATTATGATGGAAGCGAATCTTTTGTAACCAAAAATGAAGGAAATTTTACAGTTGATTCAGCAATAAAAATGGGAATTGAAGCTGCAAATCAGAATAAAAATAAAGCCACAAAATTACTTCAAAAAATTTGCAACTAATTAAGTTATAAGATGAAAAACCAACAAAGTCTTGTTGCTTTAAAGAAATTTCTTAAGAGTAAGAATTTGGATTTTTTTTTACTTCCTAATTCTGATCAATTTTTCTCGGAATACTTACCCCAAAATCAGAAAAGAGTTCAATATTTAACTAATTTTAGTGGTTCAAATGCTTGGGTTGTGTTTGGACAAGAAAAATCATATTTTTTTACTGATGGACGTTATATTTTGCAGGCGCAAAATGAACTTGATTTGGAAGAATTTGAAATTTTTAACATTGGTGACAAAACTTTAATTAGATGGATGCAAGAAAATATTGGAACAAGAAAAATAGCAATAGATCCTCAAATTTTAAGCGTAAATTTTGTTAAAACATGCCTAAATTTTTTGCAAAATATTGTATTTTTGGAAGAAAATCCAATTGATGAAATTTGGCACAAAAAACCAAATAGTAGCAATTCTGAAGTGTTTTTTTGTGATGAAAAAGTTGTGGGTTTAAATTCTTGGCAAAAAAGGCAAGAAATTCTACCTCAAGTTGCAGCAGATGCTTTGATTATAACAAAGCCAGAAAATTTGTGTTGGTTACTTAATCTGAGAGCTTCTGATGTTGAATTTACTCCTTTTTTATTAGCTTATGCAATTTTGTTTAAGAGTGGTGAAGCTGAGTTGTTTATTAATAAATCACGTCTAAAAGATCTTAAAAATTTTAACCTAGAAAAAGTTAAAATTATTGAAACACATGCTTTTGAAAAAAGAGTTAGAGAATTGACTAAAGAACTGAAAACTGTGCAAATTGATGAGGCAACAACAAATTATTGGCTGTATAACTTGTTGCAGAAAAGTGGTTGTGAAATTATTAATAAAAGTGATGTAATTGAGTTGCAAAAATCAATTAAAAATTCAGCAGAAATTTATGGTGCAATTCAATCTCACAAAGCTGACGGATTGGCAGTAACAAAGTTTTTATTTTGGCTACAAAAATCATTAAAAGAAGGTCAAGAAATTGACGAGTTAAAAGCTGAAAACAAATTGTTAGAATTTCGTCAAGAAAGCCCAGAATTTCTTTATCCAAGTTTTCGCTCAATTTCTTCTTTTGGTGCAAATGGAGCAATTATTCATTATCATTCTTCAGAGAAAACCAATAAAAAAATTGCAGGAAACTCGCTTTATTTAATTGATTCTGGTGGACAATATTTTTCTGATAATTTTTTAGGAACAACTGATGTCACTAGAACAATTGCAGTTGGCAAGCCAAGTTCTGAGATGGTTAAAAATTTTACTAGAGTTTTGAAAGGTCATATTGCGCTCGCGTGTGCAAAATTTCCAAATGGCTCTTGTGGTGCTGATTTAGATGTTTTGGCACGTTTTCATTTGTGGCAAGCAGGACTTAATTATGATCATGGTACGGGCCATGGAGTTGGAGCTTTTTTATCAGTTCATGAAGGGCCTTGCGCAATTAGCAAAAGATCAAGACAAGAACTTTTGCCAGGAATGATTTTATCAAATGAACCTGGGTTTTACAAGGCTGGAGAATATGGTATCAGAATTGAAAATTTAATGCTGGTTGAAAAATTTGATGATAAATTCTTATGTTTTAAAACATTAACTTTAGTGCCAATTGATCCCAATTTAATTGATTTTAAGATGTTAACTTATTATGAAAAGAAGTGGTTGAAAAATTATCATGAACAAATTAGGCACTATTTTTTTGATAAATTAGATCAAGAAATTTTAGTTTGGCTAAATTTAATATATTGAAAACTTACTTTATTTCTATGAGAACAAATTTGAGTCAAGAAAAATGCAAAGAATTAGTAAGTGAAGAAAAATGCAAAGAATTAGTTATAAAAACTTGGATCTTGACTAGTTAAAATAATTTTAACTATTATTCAAGGCTTATGATTACTAGAAAAAATAAATATTATAATCGTTCCCGAATTTCTGAGAAGAA
>VHBV01000100.1 GCA_016882165.1 Candidatus Pelagibacterales bacterium | reverse complement strand
GAATTTGTGATTTGATTATTTCAGCAGGCATTAAAAAATATTGTATAAATGAAAAAAGTGATTTTAAATTGCCTTATTAAATTTGTCTTTGAATCAATCTCAAGAAAAATAAACAGATAAATCTCTCATAACATGGTCATCAAAAAAGAACAATTAGAAGAAATAAATATTTTGCGCAACCAAGTAAGTCAAACAATCAGACCAGTTGCACCGGAACTTGAAAAAGTTTTATATCAACCTTTTGAAGTTTTAGATCATGGTTTTGTAAGAGTTGTTGATTATATGGGAAATGATTCCGCTGTTGTTCAAGCTGCAAGAGTTTCATATGGTCAAGGAACGAAAAAGGTTAATGCTGACAAAGGATTAATAAATTACTTGATTGCTCATCGTCACACCACTCCTTTTGAAATGTGTGAAATTAAATTTCATATCAAGCTACCAATTTTTATTGCTAGACAGTGGATTCGTCACAGAACAGCTTCAGTAAATGAATATTCTGCACGTTACTCAATTATGGAAGATGAATTTTATATTCCAAAAGCTGAAGCTTTATCTGCTCAATCTAAAGTTAATCATCAAGGACGTGATGAAAGCAAAGTTCTTAATGCCGAAGAATCAAAAAGAGTTTTGGAAATTCTAAAGTCTGATGCTAAAAATTCTTACAATCATTATCTTGAAATGATTAATCAGAATGATATAGGTGAAATTGTAGATGAAAGTAAAGAGGGTTTGGCACGTGAGCTTGCAAGAATGAATCTTCCAATTAATTGCTACACTCAATGGTACTGGAAAATTGATTTACATAATCTACTTCATTTTCTTGCTCTTAGAGCCGATAAACATGCTCAGTATGAGATAAGGGCTTATGCTGAAGTTATGCTTGATATTGTGAAAAAATGGGTACCGTTTTGCTATGAAGCTTTTGAAAAATACCGTCGTGACGGTAAAGAATTATCAAAAGCTGCAATCGATGTAATTAAGAAAATGTTAAAAGGTGAGCAAGTTACTCAAGAAAATTCAGGCCTAAGTGCACGTGAATGGAATGAGTTATTAGATTTGATAAAATAAATAAATTCTTCTTGTCATTCTGAGCGCAGCGAAGAATGAAAAGAAGAGATTAAAAAATAACGGGAGTGTAAATATGTCTATTGGAATTTGGGAATTATTATTGATTTTGGCAATTGTTTTTGTTCTTTTCGGAGCTGGAAAACTACCTCAAGTTATGTCTGATCTTGGAAAAGGTGTTAGAAGTCTAAAACAAGGATTGAAAGACGAACAAAATAAAGAAAAAAAACCATCTGAAGCTTCTTCTGAAAAGTCTAATACAAATTCTTAAATAGATTACTTTCTAGTGAGCGATCAAGAAAAAATAATTACAACCCAAGTTCTTGAAGATGTTGTCAACAGGACCTCTTCCGATCGTATTTTGATCAAGGACCTTATTGACTCAATGGATTCAGTTGGCTTTGGTTTGGCAATTATGATTTTTGCTTTTGGTATAATAATTCCTCTACCGCCACCGTTTCCAAGTATTATTTCTATTCCATTAGTAATATTTTCAATGCAAATGGTAATGGGATATGAATCTCCTAAATTGCCAAAAAAATTCTCCAAGCTTTCTGTGAGCAGGTCAGTACTTGCTATGCTTATAAGACGCTCTTCACCTTACATTCGTAAAGTTGAAAGAATATTAAAACCAAGACTTGGATTCATGTCTTCACTAATAGCTGAAAGAATTATAGGCTTTTTCATTTTAATGTTTTCAACATTCATTTTAATGCCAATGCCACTTTCTAACTTTATTCCTGGACTTGGAATATTAATAATATCTTTTGGTATGTTAGGAAAAGATGGTTTAATAATTATTTTTGGAATTATGGTTGGTTTAGCAGGAATAGTAATTTCTATGGTTGCTGTTTTTTTAGGAGTTGAAGCAATTTACTATTTAAAAGACTTAATTTTTAGTTAATTTTCTTGACAGGAAATTTTTTTAATCTTTAAATTAAGTCCTACTGCTTTTTTCACTTTCTCGGAAGACTCTCAATTCTTTAAAAATATTTAGATTTTTCAATTCAAAGTTGGTTAATCAAAAGTTAACTGATCTAAAGTTTGTTAGTTTTTCAGAAGTTTTAAAAATCATTTAAATTTTAAAGTTTTAATTTCTGTAATCTCATTTGTAGTTTCTTTTCTTTTTTAATCTCTTCTAAATTGTAATATTAACAATAAATTTAATTAAATGTCATCTTCCACTCTGACTCTTCGCTACGGTTCAAATACGAATCAAAATACTTCAAGTTCAAGTCAAAATTCTCAATCAAACACTCAAGTTGCAGAAAGTAACTCAAATACAGCAGTTGCTCCAAGTGTTCCTGAGCCACCAACAAAAGGATATATTCACACTGGTAACTTAATTAGTAGAGGCAGTCAAAATAATAGCCAAAGTAACAGTTCAAATAATTCTAAAGATGACTTAGAAGACGATTCTGAAGAAAATGGTTCTCGTGATAATCAAGGAAGAAAATCAGCTTCTCCAGCAAGAACTTTGGAACTTAAATCTTTAAAATCAAAATCAGCTGAAAAACTGATTGAAGTTGCCAAAGAACATGGTTTGGAAAATATTGGTGATTTTGGTAGACAAGATATAATTTATCATATTTTGAAAAATTTCTCCGACCAAAATCCAGAAAACGTTATCATTGGAGAAGGTGTATTAGAAGTTTTACAAGATGGCTTTGGATTTTTAAGATCTCCTGAAACTAATTATTTCCCTGGTTCTGATGATATTTATGTTTCTCCAAGCCAAATTAAAAGATTCGGTCTTAGAACTGGCGATACTGTAAAAGGACAAATTAGAGCTCCTAAAAAAGGTGAGAGATATTTTGCTTTACTGCGTGTTAATGAAGTTAATTTCGATGCTCCAGAAAAAATTAGAAATCGTGTTTTATTTGATGATTTGACTCCACTTTATCCTCAAAAGAAATTAGTATTAGAAGAAGATAAACCTCTTAATAATGATATTAGTACTCGTGTTATTGATATGATTTCTCCTCTTGGAAAAGGTCAAAGAGCATTGATTGTTGCTCCTCCTCGTACAGGTAAAACTTCTTTAATGCAAAATATTGCTCATGCAATTACAACAAATCACCCAGAAGTTGCGTTAATTGTACTTCTAATTGACGAAAGGCCAGAAGAAGTTACAGATATGACTCGTGGTGTAAAAGGTGAAGTTGTAAGTTCTACCTTTGATGAACCAGCAACACGTCACGTTCAGCTTGCTGAGATGGTAATTGAAAAAGCTCGTCGTTTAGTTGAAGCTAAAAAAGATGTGGTAATTTTACTTGATAACATTACTCGTTTAGCGCGTGCTTACAACACTGTTATTCCTTCTTCAGGAAAAGTTTTAACTGGTGGTGTTGATTCTAACGCATTACAAAAACCGAAAAGATTCTTTGGTTCTGCTAGAAATATTGAAGAAGGCGGTTCTCTTACAATTATTGCTACAGCTTTGGTAGATACTGGTTCAAAAATGGACGAAGTTATTTTTGAAGAATTCAAAGGAACTGGTAATGCTGAGATTATGTTAGATCGTAAAATATCCGATAAAAGAATTTTCCCAGCTATTGATATTACAAGATCTGGAACAAGAAAAGAAGAATTATTGGTTGATCGTGCAACATTGTCAAAAGTTTGGATGTTAAGAAGAATTGTAAATCCAATGAACTCAGTGGAAGCTATGGAATTCTTGCTTCAAAAAATTGAGCATACTAAAACTAACGAAGAATTCTTTAAATCAATGAATTCTTAAAATTAGAAAATTAGGTAACTTACCATCTTAAAAAGCACTCTAATTCTCAGCGAAGCGAATGATCTCAAGAGATAATCTCTAAACAAGAAAACTCTTGAGATCTTTTGTTAAGAATTTGCAAAACAAATTCTATAGCTCAAGATGAAATTGTCCTTTAAGTCTGCTAATAAATAATTTTGTTATAAATGAGCAAATTAAGAGTTTTAAAAACCTTCTCATTTTCATTACTTTTACTCCTTTTCTTTTCCTGCGCTTCAGAAACTAAACTATCTATTCTTGCAAGAAATGAGCAGATGATTCGTTCTCGTTCTGATTTTAATGGTTATCTTGCTTTAGAATACCTTGAACTTTCTCGTAACTTACTAAGCAATAAATCTGAAAAAGACTCGGAATATTTTGCTAATAAAGCAATTGCAGTTTCGCAAAATGCTGAATATATACCAGAAAACCCATTAAATTGGAATGCTGATAGATCTCAAATTGAAGAGATAGTTGCTATGCAAAGAAGATTAGAAGATGTTTTAACTCCAAGTTTAAAAAATAACCTACCAATTCAACTTGCTCATTTGTCTTATCTATATGATTGTTGGGCAGCAAAAGAATCTCAGCCAATATTTCGTGCTGCAGAATTAGCGAAATGTCGTGAAAGATTTTACAAATTATTGAACGAAGTTGAATATTATGTTGAAGATTTAAGAAAAGATAAAACACCAAAAACTGTTATTATTGAACCAGAATTTAAAAAATTTGAAATATTTTTCGATTTAAATAGCGATAAATTTAATGACAAAGCAAATAAAGATTTAATTGTAATTTTAAAATATTTGATTGATTTACAAGGTGATTTTCGTTTGTTATTGGTTGGAAATTCTGATCGTAGTGGCAAAGAAT
>VHBV01000099.1 GCA_016882165.1 Candidatus Pelagibacterales bacterium | reverse complement strand
GAGATGGATCTTTCTTGAAATTTGGCAAAGCTTCTCCCCAAGGAAGTCTTGGTCTTAAACCTTCTGAAGCTAATCTTCTTACATGATAATTTTTACTTTTTGACCAATTTGTAAAAAAGCTCAAAGCTTTTTTCTGGTCTATTTTTATGAATTGACGAACAGCAAATTCAGAAGTTCCAAATTCGGTAAAAAACTCTAAAGCATTCATTGATTTTTCAAAATCATTTTTGCCAAAAACCTCAACAAAATCAGGAAATATTATAAATGCTAAACCAGAATATCTATCTTTAGGAATATTAGTTACTACTTTTTGTAAAATGACTAACTTTTCTTTATAATTAAGATTAACTAGAGAATATTCAATAGCGTATGTTATTGATCTCATTCTTTGCTTAAGCGCAAGATTAAATAGTTTTTCTTCTGATAATAAAAACAAAAACTTTTTTTCGTCAAATGTACTTTCAGTTTTTGCAATTTCAGAAGCTAAGTTTGAAATTAATTTCTGGTTATAGACTTCTTTAAGTAACATTATATTTCAATTTTAGAAAGATCAGCAACTTGATTAAATAATGCTCTAATTTTAGCTAAAATCATCAATCGGTTTTCACGAATATTTTTATTCTTGTCGTTAATAACCACATTATCAAAAAAGTGAGCAAGTGGAATTTCTAATACATTAAATAACTTAAAAGCAGCTTCAAATTCACCTTTTATAACAAGTTTCTTAAATTCAGGTCTAATTTGTTTAATTCTTCTATAAAGAGTAATTTCATGTTTAGTTTTCTTCAACCATAACAAATTGGGTTTTGATTCGTATTTTTTACCATCTTTTTTCTCTTCAATTGCCAGAATATTGGCTGATCTTTTATAAAGCTCAATAATGTTACGATTCTCTTTATTTTGACAAAAAGAATCCAAAAACTTTATTTTATTAGCTAAATATAGGATATCGCAGTTTTTGTGAGCATCTAAATTCGATAAATATTCTTCAATTACCGCATTTATAATATCTGGCCTCAGAGACTCGTTTTCTTTTAGGTAAGATTTTAATCTTTCCACAAAAAACTTAACAATTTCTTCTTCTAAGTTCTTTTTTGCTAATAGTAGATTTTCTGACTTATCTTTTATAGAATCTTTTAAAAGTTCTTTAAGAAGCTTTGTTGGATATGCATCAATTGATTTTTGAACCAAAATTCTGATTGGAAAAGCAATATTATACTCAAATCCAATTCTTATAATTCCAAGAACAGAACGTCTTAAAGCATAAGGATCTTTTGAGCTTGTAGGTTTTTCATCAGCCAAGAAAAATCCAACTATAGAATCAATTTTATCAGCAATTGATAAAGTAATTCCCAAAGCAGTTTTTGGCAACTCAGAACTTGGTCCTAAAGGTAAATAATGTTCTGCAATTGCTGATGATATTTTTTCATTAAATTTTTGTTTGGTTGCATAAAAGCTACCAATTTTTCCTTGTAACTCTGGTAGTTCTGCAACTGCTTTAGTAACTAGATCACTTTTGCATAAGTCAACCGACTTTTCAACCAAAGATATATCTGAATGCGGTACAAAAATTGATAAAAACTTAGCCAAGTTTTTTAAACGCAAAGTTTTATCATAAACAGAACCTAGCTTCTGATGAAAAACAACTAATTTCAAGTCGTCTAATCTTTCAATAAGAGGTTTTTTCAAATCTTCATCTACAAAAAACTGAGCGTCACTTAAACGAGCACGTACCAGTTTTTCATTATCTGAGATAATTTTTGTTTTATTTGAATCTGTGATAATTGCGTTAGAAACGAAAATAAAATTTGGAAGCAATCTATTTTCATTATCAGTTAAACAGAAATATTTTTGATTTAACTTAAGAGTTAAAATTAAAATTTCCGGTGGTAAATCCATGAATTTATTTTCTATTTTTCCAAGTAAAGCTGTTGGAAATTCACAAAGACCACATACTTCATCAAGAAGAGGTGAATTTTGGAGATTGTCAATTGTTTTGCAGTTAATGGAATTAGCAATTTTTGAAATTTGATCAACAATAATTTGTTTTCTTTCTTCTTGATCAAGAATTACGAAATTTCTACGTAAAACTTCTTGATAATTTTCAGTAGAATCAATTTTTATCTCAGATTTGTTATTTGCATAATGACCATAAGTTATATTATTTGACTTTAATCCTGCAAATTCAGCCTTGACAATTTCCGAATCAAATAGAGCTAGAATATTTCTTACTGGCCTAATCCATTTTGCTTGTCCACCATCAATATCAAAGCGCATCAATTTTGGCCACGCAGCAGTCATTTTTTGGAAAATTTGAGGCAATGAATCTTCAATAATTTTTTTAGTTTCAACTTCTGAAGCTAATTTGGTGTAAGAAAAACAAAGATTACCATTATTATCAACTTTGGTTAACTGGCTTTCATCTTTAAGACCATTTGAACGCAAGAAACCTTCTATTGCTTTTTTATCAGCATCAACTTTCGGTCCAACTTTTTTAACTTCTGGAGTTTTTTGTAACTTTTCTAAATTTTTAACGTACAAAACCAGACGACGAGGAGTAACAAATGTTAAAATCTGCTCACTCTTAAAGTTAAGGTTATTTTTTGCTAAAACTTCATTTGCAATTTTTGCCAAATTTTCTGCAGCAGGCTTTTGCATTTTTGCAGGAATTTCTTCACTAAAGATTTCTAAAAGAAAGTTGGTCATTTTTTAAAATTTAGTTTCTTCAACACGGATTAATTTCTTAGTTTCAACCAAATTTGAATCTAAGTTCTGCAAAAGATTTACAATCTCTTGCTCTTTATTTTTTTCAGTTAAAAAGCCGCATATTATTTTATCATCTTTATCAATAAAAGCAGCTTGATTAACTTTAATTTTATTTCCCAAGATAACTTCAATAAGATTGTTTTTTTGTACTAAATTTTTATTTACAACAACTTTAATAAAATACCTACCAACTCTTTGTGAAATATCCAATATTTCAAAACTATCAAGCTTTTCTTCTTCGACCCCAAAAAGAGATGTACAACGATTACGTGCAATATCAATTAAATCAGCAACAACGGCAGACCCAGTTGTAAGACCTCCAGCTCCTCTTCCAATCGACATATTCCAACTTGCATTAGTTGTATTTACCAGAACGGCATTAAAAGGTCCATCAACTTGCGCAATTTTTTCAGTTTTTTTAACTAAAGCTGGATAAACTGATTGCTGAGATGAGTTTTCGAGTTTTTTATAAATAGCTAGTAACTTAATTTTGTAGCCCAGTTCATCTGCAAGTTGAATATCTTGGGCATCAATTTCGTCCACTCCCTCAATATGTAATTTTTTAAAAGCTGGTATTGAATTAGAAGAAATTGAAGATAAAATTGCTAATTTGTGAGCTGTATCAAAGCCTTTAATATCCAAAGTTGGGTCAACTTCAGCATAACCAAGTTTTTGAGCTTCTTTTAAAGTATCAGCGAAATCTGAACCTTCGCTAGTCATTTTACTTAATATGAAATTACAAGTTCCGTTCAATATTGCATAAAATTCTGTGATTTCACTTGAAGTAAAACTTTCTTTAAAAGTTTTTATTACAGGATTTGCGCCAGCAGTTGAAGCTTCAAAAGCAATGTGACCTTTATTATTTTTCAACAATTCCACTATCTCATCGCCACATTCGGCCAGTAAAGCTTTATTAGCAGTTACAACTTTTTTACCATTTTTTATAGCTAATTCAACTAACTCTTTCGCAACTCCTAAACCACCCATAACCTCAACTACAACTTCCACTTCATGATCTTTAGCCAAATCAACTGGGTTTGAATAAAACTTTATATTTTTATCAACAAATTCTTTGTTTGAACGCGCAGAGACTGCAACAATTTCAAACTCTGCATTGGCTCTTAAATTAATTATATTAGCGTCTTTTTTAAGAATTTCATAAACTCCTTTACCCACTGTACCAAGACCAGCAAGTCCAATTTTTATTTTTTTCATTTCTAAAAAATTTATGTAATTTTTTGTTTCAGCAAAATTAAATTTATTTCACTTTTTATCTTTTGTCAGGTTTTTCTAGTAAAAAATTTTCTGTAAGTTTTAATTTTTAATTGACCTAAATTCAAGTTGTTTGTTATCTTATAATAATTCCAATCTTTAAACTTAATTTTAGAGATTGGAATTATTGTTTGCTTTCTATGAATTATCGCTTGAAAGATAAACCACTAATCTAGAATAAAAGCGAAATTGATTGCTCCTCTTTAAATATAAGAGGTATTTTTGAATTCTCCAAATAAATTAAAATGACCAAAAAGTCTTACTATCCACAAGCTAATCAAAACATTGATTTTGCTGCTTTAGAAAATGATATTCTAAAATTCTGGCAAGAAGAAAAAATTTTCGAAAAATCAGTTGAAATAAGAAATTTCTCTCAAGATTTAGACGAAGATAATGTCTCTCCAGTTTTAGAACCTTGTGCTTTGAAAGATCACGCTAATTGTCGTCACCAAAAAGAAGAAAAATCAGAATTTGTTTTTTACGATGGACCTCCCTTTGCCAACGGACTTCCACACTACGGCCATTTGCTGACTGGCTTCATTAAAGATTTGGTCGCACGCTACCAAACAATGAAAGGCAAAAAAGTTGAGCGTCGTTTTGGTTGGGACACGCACGGGCTGCCGGTTGAAATGGAAACCGAAAAAGAACTTACCGCGCGCTTGGGCCGTCAAATTTCTGGTCAAATTGCGATTCAAGAATTCGGTATCGAAAAATTTA
>VHBV01000098.1 GCA_016882165.1 Candidatus Pelagibacterales bacterium | reverse complement strand
TCTTTTTGCTGGATCTTTAAATCTGAATGAAATTGTTATAGCTCAAAAAGATAGATGGTTTTTCTTCCCACTTTTACCAATGTTTGTTGTATTCTTTATTTCAGCTTTAGCAGAAACCAATCGTCTCCCTTTCGATCTTCCAGAAGCAGAATCAGAGCTTGTTGCTGGTTATAACGTTGAATATAGTTCAATGCCATTCTCAATGTTCTTCTTGGGAGAATATGCAAATATGATTTTGATTTCTTCTTTTGCTTCAATATTATTCTTAGGCGGCTGGCTTCCTCCTTTTGATATTGCTATCTTAAATGCTATCCCTGGACCAGTTTGGTTAATGTTGAAAATATTTATCTTACTATTCTGTTTTATCTGGGTAAGAGCAACATTGCCAAGATATCGTTACGATCAACTTATGCGTTTGGGCTGGAAAGTATTTTTACCTATTTCATTAATTTGGGTTGTTGCTTCAGCCGCTTGTATAGTATATTTATAGTTAAAATATGTATATTTTTAAAACTGCTTTCTCACTTTTCTTAAAAGAAATTTTTGTTGGTCACGCTTTAACCTTGAAATATTTTTTCAAACCTAAAGTTACCATAAATTATCCATATGAAAAGGGTCCTCTAAGTCCAAGATTTCGTGGAGAACACGCTCTGCGTCGCTATGCAAATGGCGAAGAAAGATGTATCGCTTGTAAACTTTGCGAAGCAATCTGTCCAGCTCAAGCTATTACAATTGAAGCTGAAGAGAGGGCTGATGGAAGTAGAAGAACTACTAAATACGATATTGATATGCTTAAATGCATCTATTGTGGTTTTTGTCAAGAAGCCTGCCCAGTTGATGCAATTGTTGAAGGACCAAATTTTGAATTTGCCACTGAAACCAGAGAAGAACTTTACTACAATAAAGAAAAACTTCTAAGTAATGGTGATCGCTTTGAGTATGCTTTAAGCAAAAATATTGAACTTGATATTGCAAACAGATAATGACAATGACTTTTGTAGAAATTCTATTTTATTTATTTTCTTTCGTTTTAATTGCTTCAAGCCTTGTGGTTATTAGCAGCAGAAATACAGTTCACGCTGTAATGTTCTTGGTTTTAGCATTTATCAATGCTGCAGCCTTATTCATTCTTCTAAAAGCGGAATTTTTAGCGATGCTTCTAATTGTGGTTTATGTTGGAGCCATTGCTGTTCTATTTTTGTTTGTTGTGATGATGCTTGATGTTGATAGCAAAACAGTCAAAAATGAATTTAATCGCCATATTCCTCTTCTTGCTTTAGTCGCAATTGTTATTTTTACCGAGATATTCTTAATTATTAAAATGTCTGGTATCAAATTATACGAAACAAAAAAATTATTCCCTATAGCTAAAGAAATTCATAATACTCAGGCAATTGGTAACGTTTTATATACTGACTTTATTCTGCCTTTCCAAATATCTGGCGCAGTTTTATTTGTTGCTATGATTGGTGCAATTGTTCTTACACTTAGAGATGAAACTCGTTTCATCAGAAAACAAAAAATCAGCGATCAAGTTTTCAGAAACCGCGAAAATTCGCTTGAAATTGTCAAAGTAAAATCAGGAAAAGGAATAGATTTATGAATCACTTAAACATCCCAATTGAATATTTCATAACTGTCTCAGCAATCATCTTTTGTATTGGACTGAGCGGAATATTTATTAATCGTAAAAACGTGATATCTCTTTTGATGTCAATTGAGATTATGCTTTTGGCAGTTAATATAAATTTTGTAACTTTCTCTTCTTTTTTAAATGATTTGGTTGGACAAATATTTGCTATTTTTGTTCTTACTGTTGCTGGTGCGGAAGCTGCAATTGGTTTGGCAATTCTAGTTATTTACTTCCATAATCGTCATTCAATTGAAATTAAAACTGCCTCTTCAATGAAAGGCTAAAAGCAATTAAATGAAATAAGATAATGCGCAATATAACATTTCTTAGAAGTAAAAGCGCTTCTCTCTTTCTTATTTTCTTAACGCTTTTCCTTTTTCAAACTAAGGTTTGCCTATCCGAGATTCCCGAAAATTATAATAGAATTTTTGCCTACTCTGATTGTTCAATTAGCAATCAAAATCTTGAAATAATTCTCAACGAAGTTAAAAAAAACAATAAAGATGCTATAAATTCTCTTGTTGATTGTTTAAAGATGGATAGAAAACTAATTTTCAACGCCTCAATAATTGATGCCTCTCAATTTCAATATGCTTCCGAAATTTTAAGACAAGACAAAAACTTTATTAATCGTATTATTAAAGTAAGTCCAGATGTCTTAAATTTTATTCCAGAAAAATTAAAACTTGATAAAGAATTTATTAAAAATGCAACTTATCTAAACCGAGATGCTTTGAAATACGCAGATTTAAAGTTGTTAAATAATAAAATTTTCATGAAGGAAATGATTATATTAGATTCGCGAAACTATATCTACGCATCAGAAAGAATAAAAAACATGCCAGAAATTGCAGAAATTGCTTTCAAAGATGATGGAACATTACTTGAGTATGCCACAGATAACATAAAAAACAGTAAAAGTTTGGTTACGATAGCTGTAAAATCAGATTCTAGTAGTATAAAATACGCTAATGAAATTTTACAAAAAGACAGAAAATTCAAAAAAATTTCTAACAATAAAACTTCCATAAAGTCACAAGAATCATTAAAAAAATTCTTACAGAACGACTATATTGATAATTATCAGGAAAAAAATGTTGGCCTTGTTTTAAGGAATCGTATGAAATTTTTTGGAGATAGTGATAATAAAATAGTAGATCGTAATTATATCACTAAATGGCAAAAATTTATAAAATATGATGATAAAAATAATTTAGTTGAAGAAACTAGATTGGTCTCTGACGACTCACATAACTATCCTAACTCTTGGAAAGAAGATTTTAAAAAATATCCGCAATTAATAGAAAAAGTTGAAAATTTTTTCAGAAAAAGACAAGTTGATCAAAGTACTATTGAAAATCTTTCCACAACTTACTTTTGGAAGGTAAAAACAAAACCACTGACTTTAGTTTTTAATCTTTATCTACTAAGAGACAGCAAGGATGATGATTTAGGATCCAAATTTTCTAATATCACTTCTTTGACTGCAATAGCTCAAAAACATGGAAATAATTGGAAAATGACAGTTATTGAGGTAATTTTTGATAGTGAAGTGAAAGTTGATGTTTCTTTTGAGGAAGGACATAAAAAGTTTTATCTGTGGGATTTATACAAGGTTAATGAAAAAGATCGTAATCCAAAAATTATTTTTAAAACTGAAGAGCCTTTTAAAAACTTTTTTGAAGTTTTTGAAGAGCAAAATAATGGCAAATATAAAATGATTTATAGAGTTAATCCACTTGAATAAAGAAAAAATCAATACAATCAAAATTAAATGGCAAAATCCTCTCAGCTTTGCAAAAAAAGTTGCTGACAATTATGACTTAAATTGGACCTTCCTTTACTCAGGTTTAAACGACAAAGTCAAAGAATCTTTTTCTTATATTGCACTTTTTCCCAAAGAAGAAATTATCAGCCAAAAATTTGAAGATTTAGAAAAAACACAAAAAAGCGAAAATTTGTGGTTTGGATATTTATCTTACGAGGCTGGAAAAGAATTTGAAAATATAGAAGAAACAAGACAATCATACATTAATTTACCAAATATCTGGCTGATTAATTTCTCACTAATAATAAAATTTGATCATACTAAAAAGGAAATAACCATTTCATATCGTGATCAAAATCAACTTAATGAAGTCATTAACTATAAATCAAAAAATTTAGTTAAAGAAAGAATCACAATAGAGACAATCGATTCTAACTTCTCTGACCAATCTTATTTAGAAGAAATTTCTAACATTAGAAAAATGATTGCTGATGGAGCTTTTTATCAAACTAATTTGACTAGAAAATTTTTTGGCAAACTAAAAATAAAAGATTTTAAACAAAAAAATTACTTTAATTTATTCAAGAAATTAAATACTATTTCACCTGCGAACTATTCCTCATTTTTACGTTTAAATAATAATTATATAATTTCTGCAAGCCCAGAATTATTCATTAAAATTGACGATAAAAAACAAATAACTTCACAACCAATTAAAGGCACTACCCCCAGATCTGAAGACATTTCACAAGATAAGAAAAATAAATTATACTTAGTAAATAGTGAAAAAGAAAAAGCTGAAAACTTGATGATTGTTGACCTAGTTAGAAATGATTTATCAAGAGTTTGTAAAGCAAATAGTGTCAAAGTTAGTAAATTATTTGAAATTACAAGCTACAAAACAATTCACCATATGTCTTCCACTATTATTGGTAAAATTGACAACTCTTTTAATAATATTGATGCAATTCAAGCATGCTTTCCTGCTGGATCTATGACAGGAGCACCAAAAATAAAAGCTATGGAAGTTATTGCTAAAAAAGAAAAAATGAATCGCGGTGTTTACAGCGGAGCAATTGGTTTTATTGGTAAAAAAGAAATTAACTTATCAGTTGTAATAAGAACTCTAATTTGTCAGGGCAGTAAATTCGAATTCCAAAGCGGTGGCGGAATTACTTATGATTCTAATGAAAAAAAAGAGTTGGAAGAAATATTTAATAAAACCAAAGCCATTTCAAAACTACTAAATTTAGATATAAAATTTTAACTAGTTTTTGTTATGCTCCCCAAAAATCAAGATAAATTCAAGAGAGTATTTTCGGCAAAATTCCGTTTAAATTCTGCTTCAAATTCCATTGGGCTTTTGTAGTG
>VHBV01000097.1 GCA_016882165.1 Candidatus Pelagibacterales bacterium | reverse complement strand
CGCTGATTGGTAATTTGGATTTTCTTTTTACCAGCACGCGAAACCGACATTGACAAAGCGCCAGTAATTAAAATTGAAATCACCAAAATTGAAATTGCAAGCTCAAGTAAAGTGTAAGCTTTTCTGTTTTCAACTTTGTTAAAAAAGTTTTTTTTCATCATGTAAACAATTCTAAAAATTTAATTGCAGGGCTCAATAACTTCTCCCCAAACTCCAAACGCACCACATTTTCTCATTGGTCTTACAACAGTATTTCTATATGATGTTGGACAATCAGTATTTGCAGGAACAACTTGATTATATTCGCTTTTTGGCCAAGCCATATAAGTTCCTCCATATTCTACGCTATTTGAATCCAAAGATGAAGCTTCAATAGCGGGACAAGAAACTTTTGATAAAGCCGAAAAGTCTTTCAGTAATTCATTTCTGGTTTTGTAAAAAACTATATCATCAAAAACATCACTTCCTTCAGCTGTTTTAATAAAAGTTGCATCAAATGATGCTGTACCATTTGTATCATTAAAACTTGTAGCATCATTTGACATTTCTGACGAGTCAGAAGATCTGCTATTTTGAGAAGCAAGCTCTGACTTAAAGGCTCCATAACCATTAGCACCATGACTTATGATAACAAAAATTGCATCAGAAGTTGCTTGCTGAGTGTTTGAATAAAAAATTTCATTCACAGTAATTATAGAGCTTGATGATTGAGTCTTAAACTTTGGAACTCCATTGTCAGAAGAATCGTTATAACCTGTAAATCTTCTATCAACAACATAGGTGAATTTATTTCCAAAACCATCTTCCGCCATATCCTTGCTTAAACCCAAATTTACAACTGGAATCATTCCATGAACTAGATTTGATGATAAATATACACCATTTTGAGTTTTTTCAGTTCCACCATATAGATCTATACAGTTTTTTTGATAAGTTATATTATCCGCAGAAGCTTCTACACCGTAAGTTGAGGAGTTTGATTTAGAATCTGTGATTGCAGCAGGACAAGGCAATCTTCCTTTTTGAACTAAGTAATTACCTAAGGCATTATAAATTTGCTCAATTCTGTCATTTGTGACTTTAATTTTGGCATTATCACTTATCGTTCTTGAAAAATATAAAGAACCAGCAAGCAAAATAGATATAACTACGATAACCACTGAAAGCTCAATTAAAGTAAAAGCTTTTTTTATACTTTTCGTTTTATTCAAAATCATTATTTTATTTTTATAATTTTATCCCGCATTACAAGTAGTAACAACACCGCTTTGCCATATACCCAGTGGACCACATTTTTTTGTAGGCTTTGTAACTCCACCTTTATAACCAGTTGGACAAGAATTTGTGGCAACCGCAATTTGACCATATTTAGCTTGAGGCCAAGTCATTGTTGTTCCACCATAAACAACATCATCAGAATTATAACCATTTGCAAGACAATCTATTTTGGAAAAAGCGTTAAAATCTTTAATCATATTGTCCCTAGATTTAAAAAATACCACATCATCAATTGCATTAAAGTAAGTTTTAGTTCCAGAATTTGTGGTATTAGAAGCTTCTAATCTTTTAGTTATAGAAAAAGTAGCACTATTTGTTGCAGCATCAGTAAAATTAGTAGCGCTATTATCTATTTCATCTTGATTAGTTGAAGCACTATTTATTGTTGCAGAATTAGCATTGAAAGCTCCTAGCTTATTACTTCCATGACTTATTATTGCAAAAAAAGCTCTATCATCACAACTATTCTGATATTCATCAGACAAAATAGCTTCTCGAAATGTAACTTTAATCATCGAACAAGATGAATTGGAAAGTGAAATAGAGTTATTAACATTTGCAGTGCTGAAAGTTGATGAGTTGGTAAATCTTTTATCAATTATGTAATCAAACTTACTTTCATAACCATCTTCAGCAAAATCACTGTCTAAACCTAAAGTTTTAACTGGAATCATTCCATATACCAAGTTTTCAGCTCCTGAAACGTCGGATTGATAAACACCGTCAGTTGTTGCACAATTTCCATCTTCAGTTGCAGCAACTCCATAACTTGAACTAGTTAGTTTAATAGCATTAATTGGAGCTGGACAAGGTAATTTTCCATGAACTAATAAATAATTTCCTAAAGCTTGGTAAATTTTCTGAATACGTTCGTTGGTAATTTTTATTTTATCGCTATTAACACTTGCAACACTATTTAACAAAACTCCTGTTGCTATAACTGCTATAACAATAATTAAAATTGATAATTCAAGTAAGGAAAAGGCTTTACGATTTTTGTCAAATTTATTCTTCATTAAAAAATACATTAAATTCAATTTTTGCAGCAAAAAATAAATCTTTTTATAAATGCAAAATTTCTTTTGACAATTTGATTTATCAAATTATCTTTCGTGGGCAACAATTTTTCTTTTTTTGAAAAACCTTCCTTATCTAAAATTTTCTTGGGGATATAGCTCAGTTGGTAGAGCACCTGCTTTGCAAGCAGGGGGTCATCGGTTCGAACCCGTTTATCTCCACCACTTCTTACAAATCTAAAAAATAACACAATTCTAAATATCCATAAACCCAAATTCTTTTTGTTACTCAAAAAAATTAAGGCACAAAAAAAGCGCTTTAACATTTGAATATTTTCAAATATCAAAACGCTTAATTTCGCTTATCCGATAAAAAGAATCTTATGCAACAGGCGTAACATTTTCAGCTTGAGGGCCTTTTTTACCCTGAACAACTTCCATAGTAACTTTTTGTCCTTCTTGTAAAGACTTACGTCCATTTCCATTTATTGAACTATAGTGCACAAAAACATCTTTTTCACCTTCTTGTTTAATAAATCCAAAACCTTTTTCATCATTAAACCACTTAACTGTTCCGGTAACTAAGTTTGACATTAAATAAAACTCCTTTTTTAGTAAATAAAACGAAATTTAGTTATCACTAAACTTCCTAATGCCTTACTTAGCCATTAATATATTTAAAAAAGCAAGATCTTTCGTAAATAAAAAATAAAAAAAATTAAAATTTTCTAATTATGACAAATTTTGTGTCTTTTATAGAACTTTTTTTATCTCAGCGAGAAGCTTATTTTCAAGCTCGTCGCCTTTCAAATCAAGCCATTTAGAAGTATTTTCATCAAAAGAAAAATAATTAGCACCACTGAAAGGAGATGAATACCATATTTTTTGACTAGCTGAATGCTTATTAATTACATACTGCTTTGAACTAGACTCAATAAGAATAGTTAAAATTCCGTCAGAATATTCAACATCAAGTTCTGATTTTTTATCTAAAGCTTCAATTTTATCAGCTAAAGATATTAAAGTTGATTCTGATAACGTATGAAATTTTTGCTCCAACATATATTTTAAGTAGTAAAAATAATAAATTTATATAGATTACCTTATAAAGGTAATTATCCTCTAAAGCACAATTCAATTCCTAATTAAAAATGTCATTCTGAGGCGAAGCCAATATTTTAAGCTTCAAATTTAAACTCTCGAGATCCTTCGTTTTTACTCAGGATGACAGTTTTTTGTGTTCAATGTTATAATTTCTCTTATGTAGGATAAATTCTATTTGCTTTTGAAGCAAAAAGAAATTACAAAAAACAAATCACCATTTTTGATGCGTTGCAACCAAACAAATATTAAATAAATTTCAAGAGAAAGCTTTTTAGTATTTCAAATCATTAAAAATCAACAAACCTTTTTACTAAAAAAACCTATAAAATATGTCGTCTAAAAGAATTCGTTTAATTACCAGGCACTTCCGCAAGTTTATTGCCGGATTTGCATCTTTAGTTCCATTTGTACGTATTAAGCTTGAATCTTATCCTTTTGCAGATCCAAAATTCGCATTAGACAAAGACTGGCTTGACATTGGAAGCGACATTGAAAATGTAAAATATAAAACAAAAAAACAAAATGCAAAATAACAGAAACAGAAATAATAGAAATAACAAAGAAGAAATTCATCTTCCTTCTTCGCAAATTTTAGAAAAGTTTGAAGATGCTGTTCCAAACTCAGTTGAAAGACTTGTTGAAATGGCTCAAAAAGAACAAAAACATCGCCATGATTGGCAAGACAGATATTTATCTTCACACAATTTTAGTTACAGAAGTGGACAGCTTTTTGGTTTGATATATAACCTTGGAATACTTTATTTAGTTTATTCTCTATTTAAAGAAGGCGACAAATCTTCAGCAATTAAACTGTTTTTAATCAACGCTGCTGTTGTGACTTTTGCAATTGTTTTTACTACTTTTGAAAGAAGAATTTTTACCAGAAGACCTGAGAAAAAATTTAAAAACAAAAATAGAAACCGTAATAAATCTAATCCAAAAAACAAAAGAGAAAAACAATAGTTGCCAAAAACCAAACTATAGCTTCTTAAATTGAAGCTATAGTTTGATTAACAACTAAAGTTTTTTCCACAGAGTTCCTTCCTTAGAATCTTCCAAAACAATTCCTAAACTAAGTAAATTTTTACGAATCTCGTCAGCTAAAGCCCAATTTTTTTCTTGTTTGGCTTTGATGCGCATTTGAATTTGTGATTCTACGTATTCTTGATTAATTTCATCTAAAGAATTTTTTTCACTATTTTTAAAGAAATTCTCATCAATTAAACCAAGTAGATCAAGACTTTGCAAAAACTGATATTTTAAATCTTGATTATTTTCTTTTTTAACTTCCTTTACTTTTTCATGAAGTAAAGCAAAAGCTTTTGAAACATTTAAGTCTTCTGAAAGCTCTTTTAGCACTTCTATGAACAAACCTTTTTTACTATCAGATTTTTTATACAACTCAAAATCATTTTCATCGAACAAAGAATAGAATTTTTCAATCGATTTTTGAGCATCATCTAAAGATTTTTGATTATAATCGAATGGTTTACGATAATGAGTTGAAAGCAGTAAATAGCGGATAACAATACCACTAATTTCTTTTTCAAGCAAATCTTTAACTGTAATAAAATTTTTCAAAGACTTGCTCA
>VHBV01000096.1 GCA_016882165.1 Candidatus Pelagibacterales bacterium | reverse complement strand
AAAAAACTTGTTACTAATTTTTACGTAACAATTAGTAACAAATTCTGCAATCTTTCGTAACAAAAATACCTTTGAAATCTAAGCCAGAAACTATTACTATTAGCAAATTAATTTTTTCTTAATTTTTCTAAAAATAAAAATGATTTCATCATCTCAAAGAACTATAAATAGCAAAACAAGCTGCAGCGGAATAGGAGTTCATTCTGGCAAAGAAGCAATCATAAATCTTTTACCTGCAAGCTGTGATAGCGGAATAACATTCAAAAGAATTGATCTTGAAGAAGGAAAAAATGTCATAAAAGCTAATTATAAAAATGTTACAACAACAAACTTGGGAACAACAATATCAAATGAGTTTGGCGCCACAGTATCAACAGTAGAACACTTAATGGCTGCAATTTGGGGATGCGGAATTGATAACTTAATAGTAGAAATAAATGGTCCAGAAATTCCAATTATGGACGGTAGCTCTGAACCTTTCGTTTTTTTAATTGAATGCGCAGGAATAAATATACAAGAAAAACCAAGAAAAGTTATAGAAGTTATAAAAACCATCAAAATAGAAGAAGACAATGGTAAAATGATCGAAGTTTCTCCAAGTAAAGAATTTGCAATCGACCTTCATATAGATTTTAATCACAAACACATAAATCAACAAAGTTTTGATTATGCTTCAACTTTTGCTTCTTTCAAAAACGATCTTTGTCGCGCCAGAACTTTTGGATTTAAGCATGAAATTGACTATTTACATAAAATTGGGCTTGCAAAAGGCGGTTCACTTGACAACGCAATTTTAGTTGATGAAAACGGTATAGTAAATAAAGAAGGTTTACGTTATGAAAACGAGTTTGTGAGACATAAAACTCTTGATTTCATTGGAGACATTTACTTAGCAGGACATTTTATTATCGGTCATTTTAAAGCTTCTAAACCAGGACACGGAATAAATAATAAAATTTTGCACAAACTTTTAGAAGATGAAACAGCTTGGAGAATGATATAATTAAATAAAAAGTTAACGTATGTAACTTTTTTCAGCAAATCCGTAATAACTTTCTTGAAAAGCACAAGCAACCATCTTTTCTGGAGGAATTCTTGCAATACTTAGAGTTCTTCCATCCGTCAAACGAAACACTGTATTTGTTTCTGAGGTACCAAATTCTTTTTTAATTTTATAGGCTTCTTGAGCTGCATGTTCTAAATCTTTTGCTCTAACATTTTTAATCAGCAATCTCGAACCATCTGGACAAAAGATTTCAGTATTTATCATCACTTTTTTATTCTCACAACAAAGCAAAAGAATCAAAAAACTAAGTATAAAAAACTTTGAACCAAAAATCATAAGATTATTGAGGCTTAATTTGTCCAATATTACTAAATAGTGATTTAAAGAATCCCACATTATGACTTTTTACTTCAGTATATTGTTCTACAAATTTCATTTTTGATTCTCCATTAGATAAGTCAAATTTTTCTATAGTTCTAATAGAGTCTAAATCGTCAAATTTTATCACCAAAACTTTTCTTTCAACAACTTTTGGCAAAAAGAATAAAACTTTTTTTACTTCCTCTGAATAATAAATCCAACTTTCATCAGAAGATAAATCAGAAATAATTGTAGGAGATCCCATTATTTTTATAACGTTTTCTTTACTAGTTACACCTTCTTGCAACAAGTGATCATCAGCCAGTTCAAAAGCATAACCTCTTTTCTCATAGTTGTTTATGCAGGAAGTAAGACTCATAATAATAAAAATACTACAAAAAAACTTTTTCATTTTTGAAATTCAATATACTTAACTAATAAATTTACGTTGATTTTATGAAACTGTTATCTATATTCAAGAGCAGTTTTTGAAGATGCTCTAAGAATTTCACTTATCTTAACCATCAAAAGCAATAAATCTCATTATAAAAAATAATAACTTTTAACTTAAGTAATCTGTCATGGCAGTTCCTAAAAGAAAGAAAACTAAATCAAGACGTAACATGAGAAGAGGTAGCAACGGATCTTACGCAATGGATATTGCAAACGTGGTTACCGACAAAACTACAGGTGAATTTAAACTTCCTCATCATATTTCTCTTGATGGCTACTATAACGGAAAACTTGTTATAGAAAAAAAGAAGAAAAAAGACACTTCTGCAGAATAAAATCAAATAAGGTGACTTTTTACAGTGTCTAAAAAATACACAATAGCACTAGACTGCATGGGAGGAGATCACTCTCCTAGAATAGTTATAGAAGGGGCTGACATAACAGCCTCTCTTAACTCTAATACCCATTTTCTTCTATTTGGCGATTCTGAAAAGATAAACCCTTATTTGCAAAACTGCAAAAATTTAAAAGGTAGATTTACACTTATACATACTGACGAATTTGTATCCGCAGATGAAAAACCATCAATTGCGCTAAGAAAAGGTACAAAATCTAGTATGAGACTTGCCATAAATGCCGTCAAAGATGGCGAAGCTGACGTTGTGGTTTCTGCAGGAAATACGGGCGCTTTAATGGCTATTGCAAAAATAGTGTTACGCCCTCTCCCATCAATTGATAGACCAGCAATCGTTACTTCAATACCAAACCAAAAAAAGAAAGCGACAGTATTGCTTGACATGGGTGCAAATGTAGAATGCAATTCTGATGTACTGTTTCAGTTTGCTGTTATGGGTCACGCATTTGCAAAAGTAGTTCTAAAAATTGACAAGCCATCTATTGGTATCTTAAATGTTGGATCAGAAGATTTAAAAGGTAGCGATACCGTTAGAGCTGCATCACTGATGATAAAAGAAAGCGACTTAAAAGATTATTTTTATGGATATGTTGAAGGTGATGATATAACCAAAGGAACTGTTGATGTGGTCGTAACTGATGGATTCTCAGGAAATATAACTCTAAAAGCAATTGAAGGAACTTCGAAACTTATTTCTAGTCTTTTAAAAGAAGGTTTTAGCAGCTCTATATTATCTAAAATTGGCTACTTGCTTTCTGGATCATCAATTAAAAAAGCAACAAAAAGTATGGATCCAAGAGCTCATAATGGCGCAATGTTAGTTGGGCTTAATGGAGTTGTAGTAAAAAGCCATGGTAGCACAGATGCAATAGGATTTTCCAATGCCATAAAAGTTGCAATTTCCTTAGTTGAAAACAAAATCAATGAACAAATTACAGAAGAACTTAGAGTTTCAGCTGCAACATTTGAAGAACCTTCTCAAGAAATAATATAGTATGACTATAAAAAGCAAAATTATTGCCACTGGATCATATCTACCAGAAAAATTCTTAACTAACTCTGACTTAGAAAAACTTGTTGATACAAGCAATGACTGGATAGTTGAGCGCACAGGTATAAATAAAAGACATATAGCTTCTGAAAACCAATTAACTTCTGATATAGCTACAATTGCAGCTCAAAAAGCCATTGAAAAATCAGGTTTAAAACCTGAGGAAATAGATATGATTATTGTTGCAACAACGACTCCTGACCTTACTTTTCCATCAACCGCAAGTACTGTACAATCAAAACTTGGAATAAAAACTGGCTTTTCCTTTGACGTCCAGGCTGTTTGTTCTGGATTTGTTTATGCTCTATCTACAGCGCACTGCTTTATAAAATCTGGACAAGTAAAAAATGCTTTAGTGATTGGTGCTGATATTCTATCACGAATAGTTGATTGGAAAGACCGTAACACTTGCGTTTTATTTGGTGATGGAGCTGGTGCCGTAATTCTACAAGCAACAAATGAAGAAAATAGCGGAATATTATCTTTTAATCTCTACTCAGATGGATCGTTAAATGATATATTGAAAACAGATGGTGGTGTTGCTTTAAATCAAAAATCTGGAGTGATTTTAATGTCTGGAAAAGAAGTATTCAAACACGCAGTAGATAAAATGTCTAAGTCAGTTATTAATGCCTTAGAAAAAGCAAACTTAAAAGTTGAAGACATAGATTTACTTGTTCCTCACCAAGCAAATGCTAGAATTCTTTCCGCTGTTTCTGATCGATTAAATCTTAGCAAAGAAAAAGTAATTATTACAGTTCAGGATCATGCTAATACATCTGCCGCATCAATTCCCTTAGCCTTAGACTACGCAAATTCCAACAATAGAATAAAGAAAGGTGACGTTATTGTTTTAGAAGCATTAGGAGGCGGACTTACTTGGGGATCTATAGTTTTAAAATGGTAGTATTTCTTACTAAAGCTTTTTTTCCTCTTCAATTATCATCTTAATTGTTTTATCAAGCTGTTTCATGACTTTTTTAGATGAGTATTTTTCAAAAAACTTTTCGTAAGCTTTATCAGCTAATCTTCTTGCAAAAATTTGATCTTTAGCTAGCTTTTCAATCGCATCCGCAAGAAATTCAGGCGTTTTCTCATCATTATCTTTAGAAACTTTCAAACCATCAATTTCGTTATCTATAACTTCATCAGGACCCCAGCTGTTAGTAGTTATAATTGGGGTGTTATAAAGCATTGCTTCCAACAAAACTATACCAAAAGTTTCATAAGCTGATGGCAAAACAAAAATATCTATTGAATCGAAAAAAACCTTCTTATCAGAAGTCCAACCAAGAATTTTAAAATTGTTTTCTACTTTAAGATCCTTAGCTAAATTATTAAGATAATCATCTAACGGACCAACTCCCCCTATTACATATTCACATTCAATTCCACGATCTTTTAAAATTGCTATTGCTTTGATCATTTTATCAAAGTTCTTTTCCTTATATAGTCTTCCCAAAGAACCAACTCTTAGAGGTTTCCTAAATTCTGTTTTAGTTGGTTTTTGAAAATCACTTGGAACTTCAATCATATTTGGAATTGTTAAAGCTGTTTTCGGATTCTTTCCAGCTTTAATAAGTTCTCTGCTAAAGTGCGAGTTAACAGTCAAAACGTAATCTGCACGAATAAACTTAAGAGGATTTATACCATGATCAATAACTACGATAGGAAATTTTAGAAAAGCAAAAAAACGTGCAGCACGAGCAAAAAACATAGCTCTTCCAGA
>VHBV01000095.1 GCA_016882165.1 Candidatus Pelagibacterales bacterium | reverse complement strand
AGAAAAAGAAGAAATGGCCAAAAAAATATTTGAAAAATGGGATTTGGATTTCGCAGTAATTGGGATTGTTACAAATACTGGTCGTGTAGTTATAAAAATGAATGGTGAAGTTTATGCGGATATTCCTTCATCTCCACTTTCAGAAGAAGCACCAGAATACGACCGTCCTTGGATTTAATTAGGTAGAAAAAATGCCTATCAGCCAAGAAAGACGTTTTGCGGCTAAAGCTCGTGATTTAAAAAGAGCTATTTCAGAGAATGATCACGATTCTGTTGAAGTTCTTTTAGAAGAATTTCCATCACTTAGATTTGTACCACTTAATCAAGATAGAGCAAGTGCTTTACATCATGTGGTTTATAGTCCATATGCTGATACTAAAATGGCTGAAATTGTCCTTGGTTCCAGAGGCGATACATTGCTTCTTGATAAAGATAATAACTCTCCTCTAAATCTTGCTTGCATTATTGGAAGAATGGATATTGCCAATTTTTTGGTTAGTCGTGATTACTTTATTGATCATAGAGCAAAAGATGGAAGCATACTTCATTATGCTGTTTTGTATAAAGACTACATACTTTTGCAATCTTTGATTTCTAAAAGGGCTACTAATTTTACCAATAATTATGGATATTCTCCAATTGATATAGCTTTTGATATTCGTGATAACATTTCTTATCAAATTCTGCAAGAAACTAATATTCCCAACGTAAGTCGTCACGAAGTTGAATTTTCTGAAGTATTGTCTTCGGTAATTAATCCTAATTTATATGAGACAAGAGAAGAACTAAAAGAAGATCAGTCAATGTTGGATCTTTCAGAAGAAGAAAGGCGGAAATTTAAAGAAAGTCGTAAAGAGAAGAAGGTGGTTAGAAAAGTTTTGAACTCAATTATTGATGATGTTGAAGAAAGAATAAAACAAGATGAGGAAAGAAAGTTAAAAGAAGAAAATGATCTTAGGAATAAAAAACAAAATATGGTTGGCGGTGTTGCTAAATTATCAGAAAAAATAGCAAGAAAATCTTCTGATAACGCACTTTCATTTTTTGATGACTTAGAAAAACAAGCAAAAGAGTTAAAAGATAAAGAAGAAATAGAAAAAAAGAAAAATTTAAAAAAACAAAGAAAAAAGTTAAGAAAATTAATAAAATCAGAAGTAACAGAGAGTTTAGAATATGAAATTGAAGAAACTATTTTTGATGATCTAAAAGAACTGTCTCTTTTTCTGGGTGCTTCTATTGATTTTGGCGATCGTGAAAATATAAATCTTAACGCTAAAGATAAATCAGGAAATAATATAATTCACTACCTTACTAACTTTTGTGATAATGATAAAAAAGAAGAAATTTTTGAAGCAATTAATATGTTAGTTGAGAATGGTGCTGAATTAAATTCAACCAATCATAATGGACATAGTGCTCTTTTTCTGGCTTGTAATTTTGGAAATGAAGAAATGGTTAAATTTCTTCTAGAACATGGAGCAGATATTACATTAAAAGATAAGCAGGATAGTTCGGTTTTGCATTTTGCTGCTAAGGAAGGTAATAAAGAAGTAGTGGAGATTTTACTAAAGCACTCAGAAAGCAAAGAAATTATTAATTCTCGTAATAAAGATGGAAATACTCCATATCACTATGCTTGTGGTTGTCAGAATGAAGAGGTAATTAATTTACTTTTAGATAACGGAGCAGATTTCGTTATTGCTAATGCTAAGCAAGAAATTGCTGTAAAATTGATTAAAGACCTTGAATTAAAAAAGAAAGTTATTTTAAAGCAAATAAGAAGTGGACAAAATCCTTCTCCAGAAACTCAGAAAACTTTTGTATTACCTGTGATTCAAAAAAATATTGAAAGCAATTCTATTTAATTTGATATGATGAGAAAAATATTTTCCTCTCTTTATTTGCAGGTCTTATTTGCCGTAATATTTGCCATTTTTTTTGGATTTTTTTTACCAGAGTTGGCAATAAATATGAAACCACTTGGTGATGGTTTTATTAAGCTTGTAAAAATGTGTATTCCACCAATTATATTTTGCACAATAGTTAATGGAATAGTTGGTGGTTCTGATTTGAAAAAAGTTGGAAAAGTAGGTTTTAAAACTTTGATTTATTTTGAAGTTTTAACTACGTTAGCTTTGTTAATTGGTTTATTTACAGCACATTTTTTAAAACCAGGAAGTGGTATGAATATTGATGTTTTAACTCTTGATGCGACAGAAATTACATCTTATGTAAAAAATCAATCTTCTTTTACTGATTTTATTCTTAACATAATTCCAACAACAGTTTTTCAAGCTTTTACTTCTGGCGAAATTTTGCCTATACTATTGATTGCTATTTTATTTGGTTTTGCTTTGTCGTCTTTAAAAGATAAATCTCAACTTATAATTAATGGAATTAATGAAGTTTCTGAAATTCTTTTTAAGATTATTTCTTACATTATGAAGTTAGCCCCAATAGGTGCTTTCGGTGCAATGAGTTATACAATTGGCAAATATGGAATTTACACTTTAGCGCCGCTTGCTAAAATGATGGTTTGCTTTTATGCAACCTGTTTCATATTCATAATTTTTGTTTTTGGTTTAGTTTTGAAAATCTGCGGTTCTTCTATTATTAATTTAATTAAGCATATTAAGGAAGAAATATTTCTAGTTCTTGGAACTTCTTCTTCTGAATCAGCTTTGCCAAATTTAATGCAAAAAATGGAAAAATTTGGTTGTTCAAAATCAATAACTGCACTTGTAGTTCCAAGCGGTTACTCGTTTAACCTAGATGGCACTTGTATTTATTTTACTATGGCGATTACTTTTATCGCTCAAGCTTTTAATATTGAACTGTCAATTCAACAATTTTTAACCATAATATTAGTTTTATTATTTACTTCTAAAGGTGCTGCTGGTGTCACTGGAAGTGGTTTTATAACATTGGCTGCAACTCTATCTGTGATTGATACAATACCAGTTGTTGGACTAACTCTAATTTTAGGGATTGATCGTTTTATGTCTGAAGCAAGAGCAATTACCAATCTTATTGGAAATGCTGTTGCAACGGTTGCAATTTCTGAATGGGAAAAAGAGTTTAGAGAATAAAGTTTTTAATTAAAATACAGATAAAAAGTCTTCAAATTTAATTTTTCGTTGTTTTGTAACTCACAATTGGCATTGGCAATACTAACTCATATAAAAAATAATTAAATGGTTTTTAGTTCTAATATTTTTCTTTTCGCCTTTTTGCCGTTGGTGATGATTTCATATTTTTTGTTACCAGAAAAATTGGTTGGTAAAAATTATAAAAACTCTTTGCTTTTGGTTGCTAGTTTGTTTTTTTACGCTTGGGGCGAAATGCACTACTTGTGGCTTTTAATGCTTTCTATTATTGGCAATTATGCTTTTGGAATTGCTATCGAAAAAGTTTTTACTTCCTTTGGTTTTAAGTCTCAAAATGATAAAAAAGTTTTATCAAAAACCATAATAATTTTGGCTGTTATCTTCAATCTTGTACTGCTTTGTTATTTCAAATATGCCAATTTTTTGGCTGAAAATATCAACCTTATTTTTGGTTTAGAAATAGCAAATAAAAAGATTAATTTGCCAATTGGTATTTCTTTTTTCACTTTTCATGCAATTTCTTATTTAGTTGATATTTATCGTGGTAAATGCAAGGCACAAAAAAATATTTTTGATTTATCGCTTTATATTGCTTTTTTTCCTCAGTTAATTGCCGGTCCAATTGTTCGTTATAATTTTGTTGAAAAATACTTAACTAAACGTCGTCATAATTCTTTTTTTATTGCTTATGGTGTTCGACGCTTTGTTATTGGTTTTATTAAAAAAGTTTTAATAGCTAATCCTTTAGGAGAAGTTGCTGATGTTGTATTTTCTTCTCCAACTTCTGATTTAAATTCACCAATTGCTTGGATTGGTATTATTTGTTATACTCTACAAATTTACTTTGATTTTTCTGGATATTCTGACATGGCAGTCGGTTTAGCGCGTATTTTCGGTTTTAAATTTCCTGAAAATTTTAATTATCCATATATTTCAAAATCTATTAAAGAGTTTTGGCGCAGATGGCATATGTCTCTTTCTGCATGGTTTCGAGATTATGTTTATATACCTTTGGGAGGAAACAGGGTTTCGCAAGCTAGACAATATTTCAACTTAGTTATAGTTTTTTTCCTTTGCGGTCTTTGGCATGGATCTAGTTGGAATTTTATTGTTTGGGGATTGTTTCACGGATTATTTTTGGTATTAGAAAGATTATTAGAAGGATATAATTTTTCTGTTATTTTCGGAAGAAAACAAAGATTGCCAAGTCAACAGTTAGGTTTTTCTACACTGGGAATTTTAAAAATAATATCCGGCTACATCTATACAATTTTAGTAATTATAGTTGGTTGGGTATTTTTCAGAAGTTCTGATTTATCTTATTCTGTAAACTTTTTACAAGTTATGTTTAGTAATTCTTATGAAGTAAATTTTTCAAGTGACTTATTGAGATTGTTAAATTCTCATATTATATGGGCATCTTTTACTGCTGCTATTTTGGGTTTTTCTCCTTTTGTTAGAAACTGTTGTTTAAAATTAATTAGAAAGAATAAAATTTTTGTATTATTTTTTGATATAGTTCTGATTCTATTATTTGTTGCAGCAATTATTCAACTTTCTGCTACAACTCATAATCCATTTATTTATTTTCAGTTTTAATTTGTGTCTAAAGTTAAAAAATCAAACATATTTTTAATTATTGTTTTTACCTTAATTTTACTGGTTCCTTCTTTTGATTCTATTTTTCACTTTTCACCAATAAAAGATTTATTTGAAAAAAGAAAAATGGCCATAAAGCCAGAAATTCCTAAATCTTTCTCAGAATTAAAAATATATCCAAAGCAATTTGAAAGTTTCTTTAATGATAATTATGGTTTTAGAAAAACCCTTATTTCTTGGCACAATAAAATTACTGATAAAGTTTTTAATGAATCGCCATTAGCACGAGTAATAATAGGAAAAGAAGGTTGGCTTTATTTTGATAATGAAAACTCTATTTTAGATATTCAAGGAAAGGCAATTCTGGAAGATGATATTATATCTAAAGGTGTTAAATCATTTATAGAAAATTGGAATCAAG
>VHBV01000094.1 GCA_016882165.1 Candidatus Pelagibacterales bacterium | reverse complement strand
AATTTATATTTTTCGCCATTTTGTTTTTTTACTGAGACAAGAGCCATATTCAATTCATAATCCATAGAGTATCGGTTCTTTTCATTGAATTTCACTTTTTCAAAAATTTTTCTACGATAGTAAAAAGACTCACCAGAAGCAATTGGACAATGTTTGATTAAATTTCTTTTAGTAATTGCAATATTTGAACTCGCACTAAAAGCACTCACTGCACCAACTGCATAGTTATTAAAATAAACCACATCAAAATCTGGATTTAATTTAATGTAATATTGCATTTTTTTATAAAAATCTTTGTGTAAAAAATCATCTGCTCCCAAAAAACCAACCAAATCACCACTTACATATTTTAATGCTATATTTCTAGCGTTAGAAATTCCGCAATCTTTTTCTTTAATCCATTTAATTAAGTTGGGAAATTTTTCTATATAAAATCTGATTATTTCATGAGTTTTATCAGTGGAAATATCATCAATTATAATCAATTCTTTATCCTGATAGTCTTGTTCTAAAAATGACTCTATTGCTTTTGATAAATATTTTTCAGCATTAAAAGCTGTAATTATTAGTGAAATTTTCATTAATTTTAATTTTGCCTAATTGACTATTTTGCATAGCAACCTAATTTGCTTGGTCTATTAATAAATCTATTCACCCTTTAATTTAAAATAAACAAAAATGTCTGATATAATTTCTTTTGATCAACGTGAAGGTTTCATCTGGTATAATGGAGAATTTGTTGATTGGAAAAACGCCAAAATTCACGTTTTAAACCATGGATTACACTATGGATCTTGTGTTTTTGAAGGCGAAAGAGTTTATAATACAAAAATCTTTAGAAGCTTAGATCACTCAAAAAGACTTCACGCTTCAGCTAATATCTTAGGATTTGACATTCCATTTTCAGTTGAAGAACTAGAAAAAGCTAAAAAAGAAGCTGTAGTAAAAAATAACATAACTGACGGCTATATGAGAGTTTTTGCTTGGCGCGGTTCAGAAAAAATGGCAATTTCAGCTCAAGGAAATAAAATTCATGTTGCAGTTGCTTGTTGGCCTTGGCCCCCTTACTATTCTGAAGAAGCTAGAAAAGCAGGTTTAAAACTAAAATTTGCTAAATATAAACGCCCTTCTCCTGAAACTGCTCCGGTTGCTTCAAAAGCTGCTGGTCTTTATATGATTTGCACAATTTCAAAACATGAAGCTGAACGCGAAGGCTATAATGATGCATTAATGCTTGACTATCGTGGATTTTTAGCTGAAGCAACAGGCGCCAATTTATTTTTAGTTATGAAAAATGGCGAGCTTCACACTCCAAATCCTGACGCATTTTTAAATGGATTAACACGCCTAACAGTTATTGATCTTGCAAAAAAGCGTGGAATAAAAGTTGTTGAAAGACATATAAAACCTGAAGAACTTTCTGAAGCTGCTGATGTATTTTTAACTGGAAGCGCAGCAGAAATTACAAGAGTTGGTGCAATAGATGATAAATATTTTTATCCAACAGCCAATCAAATGACTCTTGATTTAATGCAAGATTATCACGATTTAGTTAGATCATAATAACTAATTATTTGCTTTCTTATTCTTCTGATAGATTGCGAGTTCTATTAATGAGCTCGCAATCACAAAGTTATAGATATTACGTATCACTTTAGTTGAACCTATATTCATAACTCAAAAATAATTAATCTGACCTATTCCTTTAGAAAAAATTCTTTTTCAAAATAGTGAAAAAAATAAAAAAAAATCTCAGAAATATTATACTTGTGGTTTTTCTGATAAGTTTCATCACAACAACTTTCAGAATAATTACTACAAAGACACAATCTTTAAACACACAATTTTCAACCTTGGATTTTAACCAACAATTCATTGGTATTGCTGAAGTAATTGATGGTGATTCTCTGAGAATAAGAAATGATAATATCAAATATGAAGTGCGACTTTTTGGAATTGATGCACCAGAATTTCACCAAACCTGTTTTGATGAAAAAGACAAAGAATATAATTGCGGAGAAATTTCAAGAAACTTTTTATTAAAATTAGCCGATAAAAAAGAAACTTCCTGTTTTTATGCACAAAAAGATGTTTATAATCGCTATCTAGCAATTTGCAAAATTGATAATATTGTAATTAACGAAGAAATTGTTAAAAATGGTATGGCAATAATTTATAACTTAAAACAAGCCGATGAAAATTTAATAAATTTAGAAAACTTGGCAAAAGTAAATAAGTTAGGAGTTTGGCAAGGAAAATTCCAAACACCAAAAGATTATCGTAAAAGCCATAAAAAAAAGTAAATTTAAGGTAAGAAATGAAAAAATTACAAATTGCAATTATTGGTGCATCTGGCTACACTGGAGCAGAACTTATTAGAATTCTGATTAACCACAAAAAAGTTGAAATTGCTGCTTTAATTGCAAATTCTAATGCTGGACAAAAAATTGAACAACTTTACCCGCATTTGATTCATTATAATTTACCCAGTCTACAAAAAATCGATGAAGTTGATTTTTCAAAAATTGACGTGGTTTTTGGTTGCTTGCCTCATACCACTTCACAAGAAACTTTTAAAAATCTTATTTCTGAAGGAAAAAATTCACACCTAAAAATTATAGATCTTTCTGCTGACTTCAGACTTGAAGATCCAGAAATTTATAAAAAATGGTATGATCACGAACATATAGCACAAGATTTACAACCAAAAGCAGTCTATGCTTTACCAGAAATTCATAGAAATAAAATTAAAAAATCAAATTTAATTGCCTGCCCTGGTTGTTATCCAACTTCAGCATTATTACCACTAATTCCACTGCTTGAAAATGGTTTAATTTTAAAAGAAGATATAATTATTGATTCTAAATCTGGAACAAGTGGCGCTGGAAGATCAGTTAAACAAGGAAATTTATTTTGTGAAGTAAACGAATCTGTAAAAGCTTATTCAATTGGAAAACACAGACATATGGGAGAAATTGAACAAGAGCTTAGCAAAGCAACAAATTCACAAGTTGAAATTGATTTTACTCCTCATTTGTTACCAATTAATAGAGGTATTATTTCAACAATTTATGTAAAACTTGATCCAAAATTTTCAATTGAAGACATAAAAAATTGCTTACAAACAAAGTATGAAGATGAATTCTTCGTCAGAGTAATTGATGGAGAACCAAATATTAAAGATGTTGTAGGAACAAATTTTTGTGTAATGACGGTAAAAAAAGCCAGAACAAAAAATAAAGTTATCATTGTATCAGTAATTGACAACTTGTGCAAAGGAGCATCTGGTCAAGCTGTTCAAAATATGAATATTATTTGCGGTTTTGACGAAAAAGAAGGTTTGGAATTAGCTCCAATTTTTCCATAAAAACTATTTAATATTTGGAAATGCATACAATATTTGCACCCATAACTTCAAGTCACTTAGGAGCAGTCTCAGTCATAAGAATTTCAGGCAGCGAAACTTCTAAGTGCCTTAAAGTACTTGGAATTAAAAAAGAACCTGTTCATCAAAAAGTTTCTTTTCATAAACTTTCTGATCCTAATAACTCAGAACTAATTGATGAAGTTTTGGTGTCATTTTTCAAAGCACCAAACAGTTTCACAGGAGAAGATGTTGCCGAAATTTCTATTCATGCGTCACCTTTTATTTTAAAGAAAATTTCAAGCATTTTAACAAATCAGAAAAATGTCAGAATTGCCGAAGCTGGTGAGTTCTCAAAAAGAGCATTTTTAAATGGTAAAATTGATTTGGTACAAGCAGAGGCAATTCCAGATCTAATTGCTTGTGAAACTGAATCGCAGCACAAGCAAGCTTTAAAACAGTTGCAAGGTAAGTTAGGTAAAATTTATGAAAATTGGCGTTTTCAAATTATATCAATTGCGGCACTTTTAGAAGCTTACATTGACTTTCCTGACGAAGATTTACCACAGAACATAATTGATGAAGTTGAAAATAACGTAAAATTACTAATTCAAGAAATAAAAAGTCATCTTAATGATCAAAAAGTTGGACAAAAAATTAAAGACGGTTTCAGTTTAGCAATAATTGGTGCACCAAATGTTGGAAAATCCAGTCTAATTAATTTTTTATCAAATAGCGAAGTTGCAATTGTATCTGAAATTGCTGGAACAACTCGTGATGTTGTAGAAACTCACCTATCAATAAATGGAATTGCAGTTAAAATTGCAGATACTGCTGGTATACGCCAAACTGATGATTTAATTGAAAAAGAAGGAATAAAAAGAGCTTTTAAAAAAGCTGAAGAATCAGATCTAAAAATTATAGTTTTGGACTCTCAAAACCCAGAATCATTCAATGAATATAAAAGTTTAATAGATGAAAAATCTATTATATTACTAAATAAAATTGATTTGTGTGAAAAAATACCAAATTGGCTTACAGAAATGAAACCAGTCACAATATCTTTGACCAAAAAAATTAATACTTCTAACCTTATAAAAACTCTTGAAAAAAAAATTTCCAGTCTTCTACCAGATAAATCTTTTCAAGAAAATTCAGCCTTTATAACTCAAGAAAGATATAGAACTGCTCTTCAGAATTCGGTTGTTTTTTTGGAAGAATTTTCTTTGACAAAAAATGTTGAGTTAGCAGCTGAAGACCTAAGAATGGCAACTCGCCAAATTGGCAAAATTACTGGAAGAGTTGATATTGAAAATATCTTAGATGTAATTTTTTCAAGTTTTTGTATTGGAAAATAAATGAGATTATATATCTTTATTTTCACTATAACTTTTGTCATTTAACTAAATTTACTCCGAAAAACAAGTCGTGCTTCTTAGCTTACCTTCCTCAATGTTATCACTAAGCTTAAGCAACACATCGCAGTTTCTTGGTGCGCATCCTGGACTTGTTCATGGAGTTGCTGAACATGCACTTGTTCATAGTTTTTTCAGTATTACAAGAAAAGGAAAAGGTCTTTCAAGATCTCAAAGAAGAAAGGTTGCAAATAGACGTCGTCGTTGGTTTGTTGACAATATAATAATGCACCATAAAAGACTTCACGATAAAAGCCGTCAAAATACAATTGATAATATTAGAAAAAGAGCTTTAGAAAAAAGAGAAGCTCTAAAAAAACGAGCTCCTTCATTTCAACAAGCTTTGATACTTGATAGAGAAGGACCACAAATTTGGCGTGACAAAGTTAACTTA
>VHBV01000093.1 GCA_016882165.1 Candidatus Pelagibacterales bacterium | reverse complement strand
TCTTATTACAGAAAACTCACCCATTATTTTGAAGATAAAATGCAATTATTGGATTTGGTTTTAATAGAAAAAGAGTATGCAAGGTTAGTTTAGTATGCTATAGTCGTTTAGTTTTTTCATAAAAAATCGTTTAATCTGTTAGGATAGAATCTTCATTATTGTGTTATGATTTTTGTACCAGATCTTTTGTAAGGTTAATAAAAAAAATTATAGTTTTTTTGGTTTTGCTAAATTGTTTCTCAGGCGATCACAATTTTTAAGCGAAAATAATGCAAGAAATGAGCCAAGCAGCAAGAAAGGTATAGAATTTATTGGTTGTCTTGTTGCCTCAAAAATAATTATTGCTGCTGCTATTGGTTCGCCTAAAATTGCACTCAAAAAAGCAGTCATTCCAACAATTATAAAAAGATTAATATCAACGCTGGTCATAAAAGTACCGAAGATTGATCCAATTCCGGCACCAATTGCAATTGAAGGAGCTATAAGTCCTCCAGCACATCCTGAAACAAAACTGATTATAGTGTTTAAAATTCTACCTATAACCTCTTTGTATGAAAGTAGAGCTCCTTGATTTTCCAAAGCATAATTTACTGTTTGCACTCCACTGCTAAAAGAGTAAATGCCGCTATATAAACCTATAAGAGCAACTAAAAAACCGCCTAAAATTGGAAATAAATGCCACCAATTTGACTTAATATTAGCAATTTTATTGAAAAAATAAGAATTTAGACTTTTAAACAGAAAAGCCAAAATACCGCAAAACAAAGCCATAAAAATGAATAGTAATATGTGAGATCCAACTTCAAAATTGGGCTTTGGGGTTGCAAAAACAGCATTTGTTTTTTGCAAAATTGCACTAACAATTAGAAGAGTTATTAATGTCCAAAATAAATCGCTTTTAAAGCTTTTGCTTCGTAAATGCGATAGTTTTTCAATAGCATAAACAAATCCTGCTATTGGAGCATTAAACGCTAAAGCTATTCCCGCGGCACTACCAGCAAAGATCCAAATCTCGTATTTTAATTTGTATAAATAGTTCTGTAACTTGTTAGCTGTAGATGCGAAAATACCAGCTGACATGTGTACTGCTGGTCCTTCGGCGCCCAGAGATCCGCCTCCAAAACAGCAAATTAAAGAACTAATAGCTTTTACAAAAACAACTTTAAAGTTTAAGAAAGGTGATATTTGTTTAAAATCATTTGGATTTTTTTGTAAAATTGCAATTGAGCTTTTAATATATTCCATGCTGTTTCCAGCGGCGTAAAAAGAGAATTTACGGCACATGTAAGCTGAAATCCAAAAACAAATAGGAGTTAGAAAAAGAAATAGGGTAGGATTATTAACTAATCTTTCTTTTGCGATAGATCCAAGATCAAAAAAAAGCTTGCAATAAATTGTGATAAAAAAAGATATTTTTACTGATAAAAAACAAATCAGTAAAAGCATTATAATGTTTAAGTAAGGACTTTTTGACAATTCTTGAAAGTGAAATGAGTTTATTTATTGAGTGAATTTAGTAATAGATTATAACCAATTTACAACAATTAAAATATGAAAAAGTTAACTCCATTTGAAGAGCAAGTTATAATTCACAAGGCAACAGAAGCGCCTTTTAGCGGTGAATTTTATGAAAATAATAGAGTTGGAAAATATTTTTGCAAAAGATGTGGTTTTGAGCTTTTTTCAACTAAAGATCAATTTCATTCTGGTTGTGGTTGGCCAAGTTTTGATGATGAAATTGGCGATTCGGTAAAAAAGATTTTAGATGCTGACGGAAGAAGAACTGAAATTTTATGTAAAAATTGTGATGGCCATTTGGGGCATATTTTTCATGGTGAAGGTTTTACAACAAAAGATACTAGATATTGTGTAAATTCAATTTCTCTTGAATTTATTGAAGAAGAAATGAAGAAAAGTTATGAAAAAGCTTATTTTGCAGCTGGTTGCTTTTGGGGAGTTGAATATTATTTTAGTCGTGAAAAAGGTGTAATTTCAGCAATTTCAGGCTATATGGGCGGGAAAACAGAAAACCCAAGTTATGAAGAAGTTTGTGCTAAAAATACTGGCCATTTGGAAGTTGTCGAGGTGGTTTTTGATAAGAATATAACTGATTTTGAAACTTTAGCGCGATTGTTTTTTGAGATTCACGATCCAGAGCAAGAAAATGGTCAAGGACCAGATTTAGGAGAGCAATATGTCTCGGCAATTTTTTGTTTAAATAACGAGCAGAAAAAAATTGCCCAAAATTTGATTGAAATTCTTGAAAAAAAGGGTCTGAAAGTTGCCACTAAATTATTGCCAATGGCAAAATTTTGGAATGCTGAGTTATATCATCAAAGCTATTACACTAGAAATGGCAAAACTCCATATTGCCACAAAAGAGTGCAAAAATTTTGATTTACAAATCGAATAACAAAAATTCAGATTTTTCTTCTATTTTTAGGTTTAAAATTTCTTCTTTTTCAATTGCTGCTGCATCACCTTTATTAAGAATTTTACCATTTAGAGAAATTTTGCCATCAACCATTTGTATCCAAATTTTGCGATCTTTTTTTACTGTAAATTCAAAGTTTTTATTTTCTGAGAATTTTCCAACATAAATTTCAGCATCTTGATTTATTTGAATAGAACCATCTCTTCCTGATCCAGAAACCACAAGGACAAAATCTTTTTCTGCGAAAGAATCAGTAAAAGATTTTTGTCCGTAACGAGGTGTAATTTCTTTTTCTTTTGGTAAAATCCAAATTTGCAAAAGATGTGTTTCTAAAGTTTCTGACTCACAAAATTCAGAATGAAAAACTCCAGTTCCAGCGCTCATAATCTGAACTTCGCCAGGTAAAATTTTTGAAGAATTTCCCATTGAATCTTTGTGAGATAATTCACCAGAAATTACGTAGGTTATAATTTCCATATTATTATGAGGGTGTTTTCCAAATCCCATTTTTGGAGCTATGAAATCTTCGTTAATTACTCGTAAATTACCAAAGTGTATATGTTTTGGATCGTAGTAATTAGCGAAAGAAAAACTGTGATAAGATTTCAACCAGCCATGATTAAAAAAGCCGCGTTCATTTGATTTTCTTATTGTGATCATATTTTTAAAAATTATTAAAATGTTAGTTGCTATTAAAAATTAAGTTACTTAAAGTAACTAGTAAAGATCTTTTTAACAAAATAATAAAAAAACTATGAAAACTTTAATTGTAAAATATTTGCCAACTGGCGCTAGTTCTAATACTAAAAAACTTTTAGATGTATTTCTTGAAGAAGCAACAAATCAAAATATTGAAGTTTTAGATTTATTAAAAGAACAAGCTCCCTTATTTGATGAAAAATCAATTCAAGCTTATTACAAAAGAAATTATGGCGGACAAAAACTTGATTTAGATGAAGCAAAATTGTTAGAAAAAAATGATAAATTAATTGCTCAATTAAAATCTGCAGATGTTGTTGTTTTTGCTTATCCAATGCATAATTTTGGAATTCCTGCTGCTGTAAAAGCTTATTTGGATGCTGTGATTTTTAATGGTGAAACTTTTGAAGCTGGTAAAAAATTAATGGCTGGCAAAAAAGTTTTAACATTATTTACTGCGGGTGGAATTTATTCAGAAGAAGTATTTAATTTTGACTATCCAAATTGGAATACAATTGCTCTACAATCAAAAGCCATGTATGGCTTCATGGGATTTGATGATATTGAAACAATAGGAACTTCACTTCGTGATGTAACAGTTGCAGATTCAAGAATTGCCGAAGTAAGATCTAGATTGAAAAATATTATTAAAAAATGGTTCTAATTTGTTATAGTTAGAACAAATATAGAATATTGAATATAATTAATTGCGACTCACTATTTTTTAGTGGTCGCAATTCTTGTGTTGAGGTTATGATTTTCTATAGAAAAAGCTCAGAGAAACTTGAATAAAAATAAATAATAGAAAAGTAATGAATACTTTAGATTATCTAAACCAAGTAAAACAAAAATTTAATTCAGGTAATGCCACTGAGCATAGCTATAGAGGTCTTTTAGAGCAGTTAATAGAAAGCTTAGTTCCGAATATCAAAGCAACAAACGAACCAAAAAGAAGATCGTGCGGCGCGCCAGACTACATTTTGACAAAAAAAGATATTCCCGTTGGTTTCATTGAGGCAAAAGATATTGGAGACAATGATCTTGATGGAGTAAAAAAGTCAGGAAATAAAGAGCAGTTTGACAGATATAAATCTTCACTGAGTAATTTAATTTTTACCGATTATTTGGATTTTCATCTTTACCAAGATGGACAATTTGTAACCAAAACCGCTATTGCAAAACTTGAAAATGGCAACATCGAAGCCCTACCAGAAAACTTTCAAACCTTTGAAAACCTATTAAGAAATTTTTGTATTCATATTGGTCAAAACATAAAAAGCCCTAAGCAATTAGCGCAGATGATGGCTGGTAAAGCCCGATTGCTTTCTGATGTTCTTGAAAAAGCTTTAACTTCTGACCAAACAAATCAGGAAGATAGTACTATTAAAGATCAGATGAGCGCCTTTAAGGACATTTTAATTCATGATATTACGCCAAAAGGTTTTGCAGATGTTTATGCTCAAACCATTGCTTATGGAATGTTTGCAGCTCGATTGCATGATGCAACTTTGCCAACTTTTAGTAGACAAGAAGCGTCTGAACTAATTCCAAAATCAAATCCGTTTTTGCGTAAACTTTTTGGATATATTGCAGGCCCAGATATTGATGATCGTATTAAGTGGATTGTTGATGATTTGGTGCAGATATTTTTAGCCTGCAATGTTGCTGAGATCCTTAGAAATTATGGCAAAAGCACTAAGATGGAAGATCCAATAATCCATTTTTACGAAACTTTTTTAAGTGAATATGATCCAGCTCTTCGCAAGGCAAGAGGCGTTTGGTATACTCCTGTACCAGTTGTAAATTTTATTGTTCGTGCGGTTGATGATATTTTAAAAAGCGAGTTTGATTTGCCTCAAGGCCTAGCAGATACCAGCAAAACAAAAATTTCCCTAGAATCTCAGGCAACTGATAAAAGGTTTAAAAGTGGCTATGGTAAGATTGAGAAAGAAGTTCACAAAGTTCAGATTTTAGATCCAGCCACAGGAACAGGAACTTTCTTAGCAGAAGTTATAAAGCAGATTCATAAGAAATTTGAAGGACAGCAAGGGATTTGGAGTAATTA
>VHBV01000092.1 GCA_016882165.1 Candidatus Pelagibacterales bacterium | reverse complement strand
CTTTCAAAAGAATAAAATTATACCATACAAAACAATTACCAAAAGATTTTACTTTCACAGATTCGAGCGGAACAAAACTTGGAAATTTATGGAGAAACATAGAATCAATTGGAATTTATGTGCCCGGTGGAAGTGCCTCTTATCCAAGTTCAGTTTTAATGTCTGCAATTCCCGCTTTAGTTGCAAAAGTTCAAGATATTTCTATTTGTGTTCCTAGTACTTCTGGAAAAATAAATGATGCTGTTTTATATGCTGCTAAAATTTGCGGTATCAAAAAAATTTACAAAATAGGAGGAGCTCAAGCTATAGCAGCTCTTGCTTATGGAACAAAAACAATTTCCAAAGTTAATAAAATTGTTGGTCCAGGAAATGCTTATGTTGCTTATGCAAAAAAAATTGTTTATGGAGAAGTAGGAATTGATATGATTGCTGGTCCCACTGACATAACAATTATTGCTGATAAAAATAATAATCCTGATTGGATTGCTTATGATGCATTATCACAACTAGAACATGGACATGATTCTAAAGCTTTTTTAATTACTGATGACACAAATTTTGCTAATGAATTTTGCAAATCTATAAAAAACATATCAAAAACTTTACAGAGAAAAGAAATAGTTAAAGAAAGCATTAAAAATTCAGCAGTTTTCTTAGTTAAAGACTTATCTGAAGCAATAAATTTAGTAAATTTTATAGCTCCAGAACATCTTGAAATTGCAACTAAAAATGCTGAAAGAATTTATCCTAAAGTTAATAATGCTGGTGCAATATTCTTGGGAAAATACACTCCTGAAAGCATTGGAGACTATATTGCTGGACCAAGCCATACTTTACCAACTTCAGCATCGGCAAAATTTTCAAGTGGTCTTTCAGTTTACGATTTTATGAAAAGAATCTCTTTAATTTCATGTAGCGAAAGTTCTTTCAAAAAACTAAGCAAAGATACAGCAATTATGGCCAATTGCGAAGGTTTAGAAGCTCATAAACTAAGCATAACAGTAAGACAAAAAAATTAAAACTTATGACAAAAACCCTAAAAATCATTGTTCTATTAGTATCAATAATTTGCCTTGAATCTTGTTCTAAGAAAAAAAAAGAAGAAATTAATAGCGCAGAAATGTCTTACACCAAAGCCATGGAAATGTTAAAAAAGAAAAATTATAACGAAGCTGCAGAAGAATTCAGTAAAATTGACGATGAGTATCCTTTTTCAAAATGGGCATCAAAAGCACAAACAATGGCTGTTTACGCCTATTATAAAGAAGAAGAATATGCAAAATTAATTGGTATTGTAGATGATTTTACAAGATTAAATCCGGCAAATGAAAATGTGCCTTACATGACTTACATGAAGGGTTTATCTTTTTATAATCAAATTCCACAAATTGATCGCGCTCAAGATGACACACAACAATCATCTTATTCTTTTCGTGAGTTAATTGCACGTTTTCCCGAAACCGAATATGCAATAGATGCAAGAAAAAAACTTGAATTTATTGACGAACACTTAGCAGGAACCAAAATGTCAATTGGTCGTTATCAAATAAATAATAAAAATTTTGTTGGTGCAATTGAAAATTTCACTGAAGTTATCAATAGGTATCGCTTAACTTCACAGACTCCAGAAGCTTACTTTAGGCTTATTGAAATTTACTATAAAATTGGCGTAAAAGAAGAATCTAATAAAATTTTCCAACATTTAAAGTCAATTTATCCTCAAAATACTTGGACTAAAATGGCCCAAAAAATTGATCCTAACTTTATCTAAATGAATAATATAAACCTTGGATCAAACCATATTTGGTTGCCTTATACTCAAATGCAGAATCATCTTCCTCAGCTTGAAGTTGTTAAAGCAAAAGGCAGCAAAATATACTTAAAAGATGGTACAGTTTTAATTGATGGAATATCTTCTTGGTGGTCAGTTGCTCACGGCTATAATCACCCTCACCTCGTTAAAGAAATTTGCAAACAAGCCAAAACCTTACCTCACATTATGTTGGCTGGATTTTCTAATGAACAAACTTACAAATTAGCTTATAGACTTTGTAAATTCAGCGAGATGGATAAAGTTTTTTTCTCTGACTCTGGATCAACAGCTGTAGAAGTTGCAATGAAAATTGTTTGGCAATTTCATATTAATAAAAATGAAAAAGAAAAAACAAAGTTTATTTCTTTCAAAAACTCTTATCACGGAGATACAAGCGGTGCAATGTCTTTAGCTGATTTAGACTCTGGAATGCATCAAAAGTTTAAAAAATTACTTTTAAATAACTTCTCTCTTAATTTACCAACCACACAAAATGAATTAGATTCTTTTGAAGATTTTGTTAGAAAAAACCAAAATATTCTGGCAGGAATTTTTATTGAACCTTTAGCACAATGCGCTGGAGCAATGAAATTTCATGAAGTTAATATTTTAAAAGAAATCTTTCATATAGCAAAAAAATATCAAATTCTTTTTATTGCCGATGAATGTGCGGTTGGTTTTTACCGTTTAGGAAAAAAATTTGCTTTTAATTATGCTAATATAAAGCCTGATATTCTAATATTAGGAAAAGCTTTAACAGGTGGAACTATCACTCTGGCAGCAACTTTAGTTAGAGAAGAAATATTCAAAAGCTTTTTAAGTAACTCTTTAGAAAATGCTTTGATGCATGGACCAACATTCATGGGAAATGCTCTTGCTTGCTCTGCAGCAAATGCTTCTTTAGACTTATTTGAATCTTTTAATTACGAAGAAAAAGTTGCCAAACAAGAAAAGTTCTTATCAAAAGAATTAACAAAGTTAAGTAAACTTAAAAACGTTAAAGATGTCAGAATTTTAGGATCTTTAGGTGTTGTTGAAATTGAATGTAACTGGGAAAAGATTCTTGAATTGAGAAAAACTTTTATTGATAAGAAAGTTTTTTTACGACCTTTTGCAAATTGCATCTATGTAATGCCAGCTTTGAATATAAAAGAATCTGATTTGAAAAAAATTACCAATGCAATTAGTGAAGTGTTGTAATATTATTACTTTTCGTGGTAATCCATTTTACAACACAAGCCTCTGGTAAAACTCAACAAAATTTATTGCAACAAAGCAAGAGCTACTCGCAATGACGGAAGAAAATGAAAGACAATAACTTAGCGAAAAAAATCCTTCGCAATATCACAAAATTAGATATAAAATCCATCAATTACATTTTTATATTTTTCTTCCAAAACACTGCGCTTTAACTTCATTGAAGGAGTAATTTCACCAGACTCAATTGATATAGAATCACAGGCTATATAAAACTTTTGAATTTGTTCCCAATGATTTAAATCTGCGTTAATCTTGTCTAAATTTTTTTGTACAAAATTTAATAAAACTTCGGATTTCAAGAAAATCAAATCATCACCAACAAATTTCAGTTTCTCTTTTGTTTTAGAAATTATCTCAAAATCAGGAAATAATATTGCAGTTGTGAATTGTTTTCCTTCAGCAATAACAATAGAACCAATCAAAAAACCAAGATTCTGCACTAATTTTTGCTCAATTGGAACTGGACACACATATTTTCCATTCGCAGTTTTAAAAAGCTCTTTCTTACGTCCAATTATTTTTACAAAACCATCACTATCAATCTGGGCTAGATCTCCTGTTTTTAACCAACCATCAACTATTACTTCCGCAGTTTTTTTTGGACTTTTATGATATCCCTTCATAATATTATCACCTTTTGCTAATAACTCTCCATCATCAGCAATTTTTAATTCTACAAAAGGGAAAACTTTACCAATAGTACCTATTTTATTAAATTTTTCATTGTTTGCGGCAAGCACAGGAGAAGCTTCAGTTAATCCATAACCACAATATAAATTAATTCCTATATTTTTGTAAAATTCTTGCAACTCCAAAGATAAAGAAGCACCTCCGCATATTATCATGCGCATTTTACTTCCAAGTGCAGCACGAAATTTTTTATAAACTAATAAATCAATAATTTTATCAGAAATATTTTTTTTTCGCTCAGAACTTAGAAAAGCTTTTTTTAATGCAATCTTTCCCAAACATTTTTTAAATCCAGAAGCATTATCAACATTTTCTTTAATACGAATATAAACTTTCTCCAAAACTCTTGGAACAACAGTCATCAAAGTTGGGTTTACTTCTTTTAGTAAAGTTCCGACATTTTTTGTATCATCAGCAAAATATATTGAAACTCCTTGAGTTAAATAAAACATCATTACCATGCGCTCAAAAATATGAGCCAAAGGCAAGAAAGATAAAACAACATCATTTTTTTTAAGTGGAAAAGTTTCAATTGTGGCTTTTATTTGAGTAATCAAATTATGATGAGTAATTTCAACACCTTTTGGCTTTCCAGTACTTCCCGAAGTATAAATGATTGTTGCTAAATCTTCCGCTTTCTTTTCATTTACAAAATCTTCAAAAAGATACTTCTGACTTTCTGCAGCTTTTTTTCCTATACTTAACAACTCTTCAAAAGTTATGGATCCTTCTTTTTTAAAACCGTAAGTAATGGTTTTAAGATTAAAATTATTGTTACCTAAAAGGTCAAAATATTCAGAATTATCGGTAAAAATATAAGAAATTTCAGCATCTAAAATTTCATGAGCTAAATTTTCTTTTGAAATATTATGAAAAATTGGAACAGTAGTTGCACCAGCTAAAATTGATCCTAAATCAGCAATTAACCAAATTGGATTTTGATAAGAAAAAATTGCGATAGTTTGATTTTTTTGCAGACCAATTTCTTTTAAACCGCAAGCAAAATGAAATATATTATCAAAAAATTCTTTATTGGAAAAACTACGCCAAACACCTTTTTCTTTAAAATTTAAAAGCTTTTCATTTTTAATTTCCAAGTTTTGCAAAGAAACAAGATCACAAATAGTTTTTAAATTTTTCATTTTAAAAATTTTTAAAAGAATTTAGCTAAAATTTTAATTAGTCCAGAAACTTGATTATAAAGGTTTTCATGATTTTTTAAATATTCTCTAACCATCAAATCAACACCAGCATTTTTAGCAAAAATTAAGCAGATTATAACCAAAAACATCAAGGCAAAATAATTTGCAATTGAATCAAAAAATCTCGCGCCAATAACACTATCTTTCATTTTTATATTTTGGACTTTTTTGATTCTTCTTGCAGTTGCTGGATGAGTTGAAAATAAAGTGAAATAACCACTTTTACCCAACATTGCCAGAGCAGAAGCCATATTTGTTCCACCAAAAGCTTGGGCCGACTGCTTATCACAACGATATT
>VHBV01000091.1 GCA_016882165.1 Candidatus Pelagibacterales bacterium | reverse complement strand
TTAGATTGATTTTGCTTAAAGAAAAAATAAGCGGATGAAATTTTAAATAAACACTACTTTAATTGCAACAAATTATTTACTAGTGATTAGATAATTATCACGTGTAGGATTAACTAATTTGGTTAGATAATTTTATTAATACAAATTAATCAAATTTTGCCGGTATAATTTTACCATCTTTGTACTGAGCTGGAGTGTAGTGAGTTGATTGATTTTTTTTACTAAAGAATACACCAAATACAAGACTGATAATTGCTAAAAATAAGCTTGAATATAGAGTTATAAGGAATTTTTTGTTTTTTAGTGAAAAAACATCTTTTAGTTTTGTAGAAGTTGTTTTTTCTCCCACTATTTTTTCACCTTCAATTATTTTTTCTTTTTTTAATATTTTTTTTATAAATATTTTTTCAATTACAAAAATCCAAAATAAATAGAATAATATTGGTAGTAGTGCAGGCCAAATTTTTAAAATAAATCTTAATATCATTTTTAAATAAGTTATTGAATTGAATTTTATTTATTTAAATAATTCAGACTCAATTCATTTCATTTTCAAGTATATAATTCAAATATGATAATTTTTCCTGCGATAGATTTAAAAAATGGTCAATGTGTTCGTCTCTTTAAAGGTGACATGAATAAAGCAACTGTATTTAATGATAACGCTTCTGCCCAAGCATTAGAATTCGAAAATTCTGGTTTTAAGTTTCTTCATATTGTTGATCTAGATGGAGCAATTTCTGGAAAAAGTGAAAATGAAAAATCAGTTAAAGAAATTTTGCAAAATATTAAAATCCCAACTCAACTTGGCGGTGGTATAAGATCAATTAGTGCAATTGAAAAATGGCTTAATCTTGGAGTATCAAGAGTTATACTTGGAACAATTGCGGCCAAAAATCCGGATCTTGTTCGTGAGGCTTGTAAAAATTTCCCCGATAAAATTGTAGTTGGAATTGATGCTAAAAATGGTTTTGTTTCTACAGAAGGTTGGGTTGAAACTTCTGAAATAAAGACATTAGAATTGGCAAAAAAATTTGAAGATTGTGGTGTAACTGCTATCATTTATACTGATATTTCTCGTGATGGAACTTTAACTGGTCCAGATTTTATTGGAACAGAAGATTTAGCAAAAAATCTTTCAATTCCTGTAATTGCTTCTGGAGGAATTTCGTGTCTTGAAGATGTTTTAAAGATAAAAAAAATGGAACAATTTGGAGTTCATGGGGCAATTGTTGGTAGAGCACTTTATGATAAAAAAATCTCTGCTGCTGATCTAGTGAGTTTATAATATCTAAACTTAGTTTTGCATAATTGAAAATTTTAAAACGAAACTACACTTGTAACTTGTAAAAAATTCTGAATTATAAAAAATAAGTGGCTTGAAATATTAGTTATTAAGTTGTATTCTTAGAAACGAATTTTATTCCTCATTTATTTCTCAAAAATTTTATGCGTTATTTAGCTCTTACCGAAAAAGATCGTAAAGAGATGCTTGAATCTATTGGCGTCTCAAATGTTGATCAACTTTACGATGCAGTTCCTGAAGAATTTTTACTCAAAAAACCGATTTCTAATTTACCGAGTCATCAAGGTGAAATTGAAGTTGAGTCATTTATAAAATCTTTGTCCAATAAAAATCGTTCTGCTTCAGAAGGACCATTTTTCTTAGGTGCTGGTTGCTATAAACATCATATTCCTGCAAGCGTTGACCATATTATCCAGCGTTCTGAATATCTAACTTCTTATACTCCTTATCAGCCAGAAATTTCGCAAGGAACATTGGCTGTTATTTTTCAATTTCAAAGTATTATTGCTCTTTTAACAGGAATGGAAATTGCCAATGCCTCAATGTATGATGGTGCAACTTCAATGGCTGAAAGCTGCTTGATGGCGCTTCGTATTAAGCAGGGTCGTAAAAATATTGCAACCATTGGAAATATACATCCTGATTATCTAGAAGTTGCTAAAACTTATCTTGATCTAAATGATGCTAATTTTGTATCGCAAGTTGATGAATCTTGTGCTGCTGTGATTGTGCAATATCCTGATTTTCAAGGTGAAATTAATTCTCTTGATGAAGTTAGAAAAAAATGTGACTCAGCTGGTGCTTTGCTTATTGTTGTAACAAATGAAATTGTTTCTCTTGGTTTGTTAGAATCTCCAAAACAAGCTGACATTGTTGTTGGAGAAGCATCAAGTCTTGGTGTTGGTTTAAATTTTGGTGGACCTTTACTTGGTTTTTTTGCATGTAAAAAAGAGTTTGTACGTCAAATGCCAGGTAGAATTTGTGGAGCTACAGTTGATGCAGATGGAAAGCCGGGATATGTTCTAACTTTGAATGCTCGTGAACAGCACATTCGTCGTGAAAAAGCTACTTCTAACATTTGTTCAAACCAAGGTTTATGTGCTACTGCTTTCACAATTCACACTTCATTACTTGGTGAAATTGGATTTAAAAAACTTGCTTTAATCAATCATAAAAAAGCTTGTGACCTAGCGGACGCTCTTTCTTCTGTAAAAGGAGTTAAGATCTTAAACAAAAGTTTTTTCAATGAGTTTACTATTGAACTAAGTAAAGATGCTGCTGAAGTTAATAAAAAGCTTTTAGCAAAAAATATTATCGGTGGTTTTGCACAAGGAAACAAAATGATTCTAGCGGTAAGCGAATTGACTAGTGAAAATGATATTAAAACTTTTGCTCAAGAATTAGAAAAAATCTTAAATTAGTAAAAAATATGACTTTTATTCCTCAAGAAATTGGTGGCCTAAATCACGAGACTGACATTCTTATTAAGCAATCAAGAGCTGGTGCTTGCGGTGTTGATTTACCAGAAGTTACAAGCTTTACAATCCGTACTGGTCAAAAAGAGCGTCAAGAAATTGGTTTGCCACAGGTTAATGAACCGACTGTGATTCGTCACTTTGTACGTCTTTCAAATCAAAACTATTCTATTGATGCTGGTTTTTATCCTCTTGGATCTTGCACCATGAAGCACAATCCACGTTTAAATGAAAAAATGGCTCGTTTGCCTGGTCTTGCTGATATCCATCCTTTGCAAGATCAATCTACTGTTCAAGGTGCTTTAGAGTTAATGTTTAACTTGCAAAACTGGCTTGCTACCTTAACTGGTTTGGGTGCAGTTTCTCTTGCTCCTGCTGCTGGTGCACAAGGAGAACTAGCGGGCATGTTAGTTATAAAAAAAGCTCACGAAACAAAAGGTGAAGCAGCTACTAGAAAAATTGTTTTGATTCCAGACTCAGCTCATGGAACCAATCCTGCAACTGCAGCAATGTGCGGTTTTGAGATCAAAGTTATTCCTTCTAACAAAGATGGTTTGATTGATTTGGAAACATTCAAGAAGTTGATTGCTGAACATGGTAGATCAATTGCTGGTACAATGATTACAAACCCAAATACTTGTGGTAAATTTGAAAAAGATATTAAAGAAATTGCTGATTTAATTCACTCAGTTGGAGCTTATTTTTACTGTGATGGTGCTAACTATAACGCAATTGTAGGTAAAGTTCGTCCTGCTGATATTGGCGTTGATGTAATGCATTTTAACTTGCATAAAACTTTCTCTACCCCTCATGGTGGCGGCGGACCAGGTTCTGGACCAATTGCTGTACGTGCAGAATTAGCGGAATTTTTACCAACTCCTCACGTTGAGAAAGAAGGAAGCGCATATAAATTAGTTGCTCCTAAATCAAGCTGCGGCAAAGTAAAAGGTTTTAATGGTCAATTTGGAATGCACATCAGAGCTTTGACTTACATGCTTTCTCATGGATCTGATGGATTGCAGAAAGTTGCTGAAGATTCAGTTTTGAGTGCGAACTACATATTGTCAAAGTTGAAAGACTTATATCACGTTCCTTTCGAGGGAAATTGTATGCATGAGTGTTTGTTAACTGATAAATTGCAAAAAGTTAAAGGAATCAGTACTTTAGATATTGCTAAGGCTTTGGTTGAGTATGGAATTCATCCAATGACTGTTTTCTTCCCACTTGTTGTACAAGGTGCAATGTTAATTGAACCAACTGAAACTGAAACCAAGGAAACTATAGATCAATTTATTGACACTATGGTTTTCATAGCTAAAGAAATTGAATCTGGTAAAGGTGATCGCTTCCACAATTATCCTGTTTCTACTCCAAGAAGAAGATTGGATGATGTGAGAGCAGCGAAAACTCCTATTTTAACTTGGATGAATAATAATTAGTAATGAAGAAAAATAAGGCTCATAGCTTAATTGAGTTATCAGTAGTTTTGATTATAATTGGTGTCATGATTGCTGGTGTCATTGGAGTTAGAGCCTTAGTTGATTCTTCGAGAATTGCCAATTCTAAGTCAATTACTAAAGCATCAGTTGTTCCAAATATAAATGGTTTGGTTGCTTGGTACGAGACTTCTTCTTCTGAAAGTTTTCTTTCTTCTCAAAGAAGTGATGGCACCCAGGTAACCTCTTGGTATGATATAAATCCAATTTCAATTCCTTCTAAAAAAAACACTTTAGTTGCAAATTCGGGATCAGTAACTTATTTAAAAAATGGAATTGGCAATCTTCCTAGTTTGCAATTTAGTTCTGCTAATGATTCTGGTTTTTCAGATTTTCTTTTGAGCTCTTTTGACAAAGGCAAGTCAAATTCCAATACAATCTTTGTAGTGTTTTCACAAAAAACAAGAGACTCAACTGGCAATACAATTAGAAATTTAATCAGTAATCCTTCCTCAGGAACTAATGGAGTAGTAAAAATTGGTTATAGAGATAATGGTTCTTCTGATAGTATAACAATGGAAGCAACATCTTTGGTTGAAAGTTCCTCAACTAATATTCCAACAATTTCCGATAATTTATCAATTATTGCTGCTTTTTACTACGACAGAGCTTACTCAAAAGGTTATGTTAATAATGCTTCTAATCCATCAGGGGGAGGTTATTTATCTAATCCTGGAAACAACTCTTTAGCTGGTTTAGTTTTAGGGTCTTCATCTCAAAATAACACTCGTTTTGTAGGCTTGATTTCAGAAGTTATAATTTATGATAGACCACTAAAAAAAAATGAAAGAATAGATGTTTTACGTTACTTATCAAAAAAATATAATATTACTGTAAGTGGAACTTAGAGTTATAAATTGTTAAATACTAATATTTCTAGTTCTTATTTTAAATTAGCGTTACTGGTAAAATCCTGTTCTTAATCGAAATTAAATATGTTGAAATTTGAAACGAAAAAAGTTCTAAAAAGAAAAGCTTTTTCTCTGGTTGAATTGGCTATTGTCTTGTTGATTATTTTAATTTTGATAAC
>VHBV01000090.1 GCA_016882165.1 Candidatus Pelagibacterales bacterium | reverse complement strand
TGCCATAACTATAAAAGCTTGGTAGCCCCAAAAAATGAATTTGAGTAATTTATCGGATCCCCAAAGTCTTACTTGTGATGTTCTTTGGACAACGAAAAGGCTTGTTGCAAAAAGGGCATTGCCACCAAAAGCAAAAATTACAGCAGATGTATGAAGAGGGCGTAACCTTCCAAAACTTAAGTATTCAATGTCTAAGTTAAGCAAAGGAAATGCAAGCTGAAAAGCTATTAAAACACCAGCAGAAAAACCAACAATTCCCCAAAATGTGGCAGCAATTGTGAAGAGCTTTACAATATCGTAATTGTAATTTGTATTATTTGAAGATTCTGTGACAGACATTTTTTAACTGATTAACGAAATTGCCATTACAAAAAGTGTTATAAAATTAATTATAATCACAATTTTAGAAAAAATTTTAAATTCTTTTTTTAAATTTCTTAAGAAAAAATATCCACCTGATGCGCTTAAAAAAAGTGCTGGGAAAGTTGAAATTCCAAACAAAAGCATGCCTAAACCAGCCATTAAAGGCGATGATATTGAAGCTGCTAGTAAAAAAGCGCTATATAAAAGTCCGCAAGGAATAAAACCAAGAATTAATCCAAGTAAATAGCCTTTCAAACCTTTAGGGTTTTTAAACAAAAACTGTAAAATTTTTTGAAGGTGAATTTTATGTGCTAAAATTTCTAAGGTTTTTGATTTAAATGGCAATTTGTTTTTTAGTTTTGAGAAAGAGAAATTAAAAAAGTTTTTTTCAAATAAAAGACCTAGAAAGGCAAAGGAAGCGATCATTAATAATAGAGCTGATATAGCTTGAAATTCCTGAATTTTTTTTATATTTTGAGAAAATAAAGAGCAAATAATTCCAATCAAACTGTAAGTTGAAATTCTTCCCAAATGATAAGGTATTAATGCAAGATTTTTCAGTTTTTCAAAATTTGAGAATTTTGAAATTGATATAGATTCAAGCCTTGAGTTGACTTGACTCAAAACAAATGGTGAGCACATACCAATACAATGACTGAATCCACCTAGGAGGCCAAGACTAATTAGAGATAAGATAATTGTTGTATCTGAGTTCAATTTGTTTTTGAATTTATTTTATCAAAATAGCTGCAACTTTTCGATCTTCTAAAGTTAAAATATTGAAAGTTCTACATGCTGCAGATGTTGTCATTTCACTAATTGAAATATTAGGAAAGTTATTTCTTAGTTTTTGTTTTAAACTATAATTAATTATTTTGTGAATATTTCCTGTTCCAATTAAGATTATTTCTGTTTCTGAGATATTTATTTTTGTAAATAAATTTAAAAATTTTTCTTCGTTATCTAGATCATTTTCTTGAAATGATATTTCTTCTACAACTGTTGGTTGTAAAATAATTGATCCAGTAAATTCTTTTTCAGATATTGTAAAATTATTTTCACTGTAAGAATTTATAAGATTACGACCCTTAGGTATTAGAGGTGTTATATCCATTTTGTAATATATTTTTTCTTAATAATGTTATTGCTTATCATAACTCCAAAAATGATAAAAATTGCTCCAATAACTCCATTCCAACCCAAGTTTTCATCTAAAACCATATATCCTAAAATAGCTCCAAATATTGGAGTTATGTAGTTAACCATAGAAGTATAAGAAGCACTGGTATCATTTAGTAGTTTGTAGTAAATTATGAAAGCAATCGCGCTTCCTAAAATACCAAGAGCAAAGACGCACAGAATTGATGGTAAAGAAACATAGTTAATTTCAAATGGATTCTCTAAAATTAATGATGTTGGTAGTAAAATTATTGCTGACATTATAAGTTGTGCAGTTGGAACTACTAGTGGCTTAAATCCTTGTATGTATTTTTTCGAGTATATGAAAGCAATGCTATAACAAATTGAGGCGGTTGTTACGCATAAAACTCCTAAAAAACTTGAATTTGAGTTTGTTAAAGAAGGGAAAATTAATAGAATTAATCCAAAGAATCCAATTATTGAACCAATAATTTTATTAGTGTTTAAACGGTCATTTTCAGTTGCTAAATGAGCAATTATTATTGTAAATAGAGGAGTTGAGCCATTTATAACTGCGGCCAGAGAGCTATCAACATATTTTTCGCCAAAACCAAATAAGCTGAAGGGAATTGCACTGCTGAAAAAAGCCATTATTGTGAAGTGTTTCCAACACTTTCCAAATTTAGGTAATTTTGTGTGACGAATTTCTAGTATTGTGTAAAGAATAATAGCACCAATTGTTATTCTAAGGAAAGTAAGAGTTATTGGTGGAATATGCTCAATTGCAACCTTTATAAATAAAAAGGACGGACCCCAACAAAGTCCAAGAGAAAGTAAGAGAAGAAAATTTTTTAGTTGTTCGTTCTTCATTATTTTTGATTATATAAGTAAATAAAACAGATTTTTAAATTGCAAATTCTGTTGTCAGCAATAATTTACTAAAAAATCTTTTTAGTAAAAAACTTCCCAATTTTATTAATTATTATGTAGCAATCAAATGAAAATAAATTTTTCAAAAATTTCTTCAATTTCTGCATTAAAAAACTCAGTAGCAGTAATTGTTTTAAGTGAAGAGCAAGTTAAAAAATCAAAGTCGAAATTGGTTAAATATGCTAAAGAAAATTTTGATTTTGAAGGAAAGTATGGTCAAATTAATCTTGTGGCTTTTCTTGATAAAGTTTTAGTGGTTGCAGGTTTGGGTGAAGAGAAAAAAGTTGATAATCTTGCTTTACAAAGACTTGGTTCAAGAATTACAGCTTTTCTAAATTCTTCTAAAATTAAAGATGCAACAGTGTTTTTGGGATATGAATTAGATGATAAAGGCAATATTAAGAGTTATAATAATAAAACTGATAATGTTGGAGAAGTTGCATTTGGTTCTCTTTTGCAATCTTATCGTTTCAATAAATATTTTGAAGATAAAAAGAAAAACAAAGAACTAAAACTTAAATCACTGAGTTTTGTTGTTTCTGATATTGCAAAATCTGAAAAGATTTTTGATGGATTAAAAGTTGTTGCTGAAAACGTTTTCTTTGTTCGTGATTTGGTTTCTGAGCCTTGTAACGTTTTAAATCCAGAAACTTATGCTGAAATTTGTAAAACTCTGAAAAAAGAAGGATTAGAAGTACAAGTTCTGGGTGAATCTGAAATGAAAAAATTGGGAATGAATTCTTTGCTTGGAGTTGGACAAGGAAGTATTAAAGAATCGCAATTAGTTGTATTAAAATGGAATGGTGCAAAAAACTCTAAAGAACAACCTTTGGCATTCGTAGGAAAGGGTGTAACTTTTGATACGGGTGGAATTTCGATTAAACCTGCTCAAAACATGGAAGATATGAAAACTGATATGGCTGGTTCTGCTGTGGTGGTGGGTTTGTTACGTTTGCTGGCTCAAAGAAAAGCTAAAGTAAATGTTGTTGGTGTTATTGGTTTGGTTGAAAATATGCCTTCTGGTTCTGCTCAAAGACCAGGTGACGTTGTTAAATCAATGTCTGGCCAAACAATTGAAATTGTAAACACTGATGCTGAAGGTAGATTAGTTCTAGCTGACGCTCTACATTATACTAATACTAAATTTAAACCAAAACTTATTGTTGATTTGGCAACTTTGACAGGTGCAATTATTGTAGCACTTGCAGATGTTCATGCGGGAATGTTTTCAAATGATGATAATTTGGCAAAACAACTTGAACAAGCTGGAAAAGAAACGGCAGAGACTTTATGGAGAATGCCGCTTGGAGATGCTTATGATGAAATGATTAACTCTGACATCGCAGATATGAAAAATGTTGGTAGTGGCAGAGGTGCAGGAAGTGGTACTGCAGCACAATTTTTACAGCGCTTTATTGGTAAAACTAAATGGGCTCATCTTGATATTGCAGGCGTTGCTTGGAAAGGTAAGGGTGATCCAATGGCAGTCAAAGGTGCTACTGGTTACGGTGTGCGCTTGTTAAATCAATTTATTATTAACAATTACGAAAAATAATTATGAAAAAAGTCATTGCTGTCTTAGCACTAGTTATATCATCTTCTTGTGCTATAACAAATCCACCTTCAGGTCCTGGGGTTTTTTACACAGATGTAAAAGAAATATTGTACTATGACCCATATGTAAATGCTGTTTCTGAGTTTGTAATATGTAGTAATAACTATGGTGGATTTATTTCAGTTGGTAATTCTGGTTTAAATGCAATTAAAACAAAAACTAAAATTAAAAAAATTCATTCAATTGAACGTACTTATCATAATGTTATGCTAATAAAAGCAGAATCTTGTTTAATTGTTAAAGGACAAGATTTCTAACTAAATTTATCATGAAAAAACTTTTAATTAAAGGCGGCAATAAATTGCATGGCGAAGTTTGTATTGCTGGTGCAAAAAATGCCGCTTTACCATTGATGGTTGCATCAATTCTAACTGAAGAAAAGCTTACTCTAACAAATGTTCCACATGTTGCCGACATTTCCACGATGGCAAATTTATTGGCAAATTTAGGTATCACAATTCACCTTGATGGAACGCCAAAAAATGATGGTCATCAAGGAAGAGTGATGATTTTAAATGCGAATGAAATTTCAAATCCGGTAGCTCCTTACGACTTGGTTTGTAAAATGCGTGCCTCAATTTTAATTTTAGGTCCGCTTTTAGCGCGTTTTGGAAAAGCTAAAGTTTCTCTTCCTGGAGGTTGTGCAATTGGTACTCGTCCAGTAGATTTGCATTTAAAAGCGATGGAAAAACTTGGAGCTAAAATTGAGTTAGTCAGTGGTTATGTTGAAGCTACAGTAGATGGAAAACTTAAAGGTTCTGAAATTAATTTTGAAAAAGTTTCAGTTGGTGCAACTCAAAGTACTCTAATGGCTGCTTCTCTTGCTGAAGGAGAAACAATTATAAACAACGCTGCTTGCGAACCTGAAATTATTGATTTAGCAAAATGCTTAAATGCTATGGGTGCCAAAATTGAAGGCGCTGGAACTTCAAGAATCATAGTTAAAGGAGTAGAAAAACTTCATGCGGCAAGACACCATATAATTGCTGACAGAATTGAAGCTGGAACCTATGCTATTGCGGCTGGAATCACTGATGGTTGTTTGAAATTAAAAGGAGTTGAGTTATCACTTTTTGGAGGTTTTAAAGAAGAGCTAGAAAAATCTGGTTTGCAATTGACCCAGATTTCTGATAATGAAATTGAGGTTAAAAGATCATCCGATGTTATCAAATCTGTTAGCATCTCAACTCATCCTTTTCCTGGTTTTCCAACTGATATGCAAGCTCAGTTCATGTCTTTGATGACTGTAGCAGATGGTGTTTCAACTATAGAAGAAAATATATTTGAAAATCGTTTTATGCATATTATGGAGCTTGTAAGAATGGG
>VHBV01000089.1 GCA_016882165.1 Candidatus Pelagibacterales bacterium | reverse complement strand
TTTAAAGTCAAATGAAGAAAAAATAAAAAATAGTATTGAAGATATTTCAAGCCGAAATAAAGAGTTAAAAGATCTTGTAGAGCAAGTTTCTGATACAAAAAAAACAGAAGAAAAAGTAACCAATGAAACATTATCTTCAGAAATATCAAAAGAAAGCAAAACTAATTCTGAATCGCTTCTTGATAAAATTCAGAATGGAATTGGTAACGTATTGCTAGGAAACGGAAAAATCTCTTCTTTGATGTTTGATGAACAAGAAAATGAAGATATAAATAAGGCTGTAGATTCTTTTAAAACAGGACAATTGTATTCTCCTAATGGATCTCAAAAACCTGGTGAAGAAATTGACCCTAACAGAAAATCTTATGCTTTTTTAGCTTCTATAATGTATATAGACAAAAATTACTGGTCAGTTTGGATTAACAACAAGAAAATCACATCTGAAGAAAATAACAAAAGCGCTGAAATCTATATAAGCTCGATATCAAAAGATAAGGCATCAATTACATGGACAATGAGTCCAACTAAATGGAAAATTCTTCTTGGTCTTAATTCAGATGATGAGGTAATAGTTAACTCAAATAATCAAGTTGTAACTAAATTTGAATTACATCCAAACCAATCATTTTTACTTGCTTCATCTTCGGTTATAGAAGGAAATCCTGAAAATAATATAACTAATAAAACAATAACTCCTCCAACCAAAATTCCAAATCAGAGTCAAGCACAGTAAATAAAATATTTCAATTTAAGTAAACTTTAGTCACTATTAATACCACTTTTTTGCGATAAAACTTGCAATAAATCTTTTTTTCCGAAAGAAAAATTACTTTCTATCCAAGCTTCTTTAGCCAAGCAAATAGCGTTACCAATATCTTTTCCTACATAACCAATATTTTTTATATCTTCACCATTCAGAGGAAATTCAGGAAGTTCAAAATTTTTTATGAAAGATATATTTGAATTTATATCTTCTGTATTTTGATTTTCCTTTGTTTGACGAAAAATATAATAATCTAAAACTAATTCTTTTTGATTAAACACTAATAAACGTTTTAAAGATTTTTTGTCTAACTGTTGATCATCTTGAAGTAGTATTTTTAATAGCTGGAAATATTTTTTCTCAAGATTTGTTGCAGAAATTTCTTTAAAAAATAACTTCCAATCATCAACCGTATTTAAAAACAAAACAGCTATTTTAAGTTTTTGATTCAAGAAAATTCCTAATTTTTCTTCAATTTTTAGAATTTCTTTCAAGCTGTCTATATCAATTTCACAACTAAATAAATGCTTAGTAATTAGTTGTTGTTGCATTTTTTCTAAAATTTCAATAACTAAGTATTTCTGCGGTGCCAAAATCAACTTAATAAACTCTGATCGAATTCTTTCTCTGGACAACTTGGAAAGGTTTTTCTTACTACTAATGCAAGCTAAAAAACCAACTTCATCTATTTCACTTGCATATCTAGAACTAAACCTAAAAAACCTTAATATTCTCAAATAGTCTTCTTCTATTCTTTCCTCAGCATTACCTATAAATCGAACTTTTTTATTTTGTATATCTAAAATTCCATCAAAATAATCATAAACCACACCTTTCTTATCTAGATATAAAGCATTAATTGTAAAATCGCGTCTGGAAGCATCAACAAAATAATCATCTATGAATTCTGCTTTAAAATGTCGACCATTTGTTTCGCTTTCTTTTCTTAGAGTTGTAATTTCAAAATTTCTTCCATCAATTACTGCTGTAATAGTGCCAAATTCAATTCCAGTAGGAATTGCTTTAACACCATTTTCTTTTAAAATTTCCAATATTTGATTGGGTAATAGCTTAGTAGCAAAATCAAAATCGCTAACTTCAATTTCTAACAATAAATCTCTAACACAACCTCCAACAAGTCTTATTGAATCATTGCTTTGTGAAAAAATATCAAAGATTTTTATAACAGATGAAGGTAACTGATCTACTAGATGTGGGTAGTAAATTTGCTTTTCAGACATCTAAATTACTATTAAAAATAATCCTAATTTGTTTGCCGATTCAATAACTTTTTCTTTTTCTAAAACCAAAGTTGAGTTAGCTTGAATTGCAATTCCTTTGATATTGGAAGCAAAACAATTATTAATGGTTTCTAATCCAATTGTTGGCAAGTCAACTTTTTTACTTTGCTTGCGCTTTTTCATTTTTATCAAAATTGCTTTATCTTTATAATCAAACTTCAACTCAGCACATCTTTTTATCATTTGATCTGTGCCTTCTAAAGCTTCAACTGCAATAATTTGTTTTTGTGCTACAATCAAAGACTGTCCAACATCAAAATCTGAGAAAGCTTTAATTGCTTTAATACCAATTTGGATATCGGCCAAATTATCATCATTTGGCTGATTAATTGTTAAAATTCCTTTTTTGGATACAACACAATCCAATAAATCATCAATTCTTATAATCTTGAAACCTTCTTTTTCAAAAAAACCTATAACGGTCTTTAATACCGAATCGTCACCTAAAATTTTGTTTGCTAAAATTTTGGCAATTAAAACAGCACCTTTCTTATCAGGTTTAATCTCGGAAAAATTTGGCTTATTAACAGCGCCAATAAAAACCAATTCTTTAACTTTATTTTCTCTAGCAACTTGCAAAAAACTATCAATTGCTCCGTAAGGAAGTTTTATCGGATTAAATTCTGAGTAATCAATTTCATATTCTTCAGATTCCAATAAAAACAGTACGAATTTACGGCCTTTTTTTTGACAATCTTCAATTAAGATTTTTGGTAATGAACCACGTCCAGCGAATATTCCAAGAATTTCAGTCATGTGTTATAGTTTGTTAAAAACTTTTTTATCCAGCGTGATTTAAAGAAGCACCGCCGTCAATAAATAGAATTTGTCCCGTTACAAAATTATTACTCAATAAAAATTGAACTGTTTCCAAAATATTTTTTACGTCACCTTGCTTTTTGAGAGGAATTTTTTTAATTAAATTTTGAGTTTCTAAAGATGGATTTTCTTCATTAACGCTATTTAAAATAAAACCTGGTGCAATTGCATTTACTCTTATAAAAGGAGCCAATTCTAAAGATAACATTTTAGTAAACTCTGCTAAAAACTTTTTGCTCATTAGATAGTAAAAATAACTAGTATCAAAACGCACAATATTTTTATCAACCATATTAATAATTTGAGCATCTACAGTTTTATTATTAATAACATGTTGTGCAAAAATTTTTGATAAAAACAGTGGAGAAATTAGATGTATATTTAAGTTTTCTTTAAATTTTGAAATGTTCTCTTCAAGAAACTTTGATTTATTGAAAATCGAAGCGTTGTTAATCAAAAGATTTAAATATGGAAATTTTTGTATAGCAAATTTTATTAAGTCTTGCGCTTCTTTTTCATCTTGTAGGTTACAAGAAAAAATTTCGCATTTTACAGAAAAATTTTTTATTATTTTCTCTGCTAAATTTTTTGCATCAAAATCTGATTTATTATAACTAATAACAATATCATAACCTTGTGAAGCAAGGCTAAGAGCAATTTCTTTTCCTATTCTTTTTGCTCCACCGGTAATTAAAGCCGCTTTTTTATTCGCTTCCACTATCATTATTATTTTCTGCTTCTTTATATTTCTTTATTTTTTTATCAAGTTCACGCAATACATCTTTTGTTCCTTTAGAAGTTGCGCCAGATATAGCAAATATTTTTACTCTTTTAACACCTTGAGATTTCAAAAATTCTTTTAAATACGCAGTTTTCTCTTTTATTTCTTCATCACTCAAAAGATCAATTTTATTTAAAGCTATGATTTCATCTTTTTTTAGCAATTCTTCACTATATCCTCCAAGTTCATCTCTAATTGTTTTGTAACTTAATACAACGTCTTCTGCACTTGCATCAATTAAATGCAACATAACACCGCATCTTTCAACATGCTTTAAGAAACGATCCCCTAAACCTTTTCCTTCACTTGCACCTTTTATTAAACCAGGAATATCTGCTAACACAAACTCATTATTGTCAATGTAAACTACTCCAAGTTGTGGCTTTAGAGTTGTAAAAGGATAATCAGCAATTTTTGGTTTAGCTCTAGTTGTTACTGATAAGAAAGTTGATTTTCCAGCATTTGGCAATCCAAGTAAACCAGCATCAGAAAGCAACTTTAGCTTTAGGTTAACCCAAAGATTTTGACCCTCTTCTCCTTTTTGCGCATAAGTTGGAGCACGATTTGTTGAACTTTTAAAGTTAGAGTTTCCAAGCCCCCCTCTTCCACCTTTTGCAATAACAACTCTTTGTTTATCTTGAGTCATATCAGCAAGCAGCTCTTCTTCGTCTTCAGAAAAAATCTGTGTTCCAACAGGAACCTTTAAAACTAAATCATCTCCGGAAATACCATTTTTATTGCTACCATGACCCTTAACACCACTTTTGGCAATAAACTGCTGTTGAAAACGAAAATCAATCAGAGTATTTAGATCTTTAATTGCCTCAAAAAATATACTTCCACCTCTTCCTCCATCACCTCCATCAGGACCTCCGCGTGGGATAAATTTTTCACGTCTAAAACTTGAGGCACCATTTCCACCGTTACCAGCTTGAAGATATATTTTTGCCTCATCAATAAATTGCATATTTTTTAAATTTTTCTTTATTACATCAAATCAATTAAACCGTTGCCAGCAAAAATATTTTTTTCACTTTCAACAATTTTTGCTCCAGCTTCACGAGCAAGCAAAGTAAATGGTTTTAATAATTTATGGTTTTGAATTATCACAGAATCAATCTTTGAAGAAGCCAAATAAGCAATTTCCAAAGTTTTACATCCATAATTTTGCAATACTAGGTTTTTAGATGCCTCTTTTTTTACCAAATCCAAATTATCAACAGCAACAATAAAAGTTTCATTATTAGATCTTTTTGAAACTCTAATTCTACGGTTACTAACATAGGCTCCAAAGCCTTTTTCACAATAGTAAAGTTCGTTTCCAACAATATTATTGATAGCAACTGATATTGATTCTTTCTGACCCTGAGGTGAGATGTGTTCTAATGCAATTGCAACGGCAAAATGTGGATTGGCTCTAGAAAGATTTGCAATGCCATCAACTGGAAAAATTGTATAACAATATTCAGCGTCTTTTTTATTAATTACTTCCTGACCATCAGAAAAAATTAAGTTATATTCTGGACGAAACTTTAACAAATCTTCAACTAAAGTTTGTTTAATTTTGTTATAGCAAGCAGAAGAGAATTTTGAAGCCGACAATGGATTATTTTGCAAATTTTCCAACTCCATAAAGTCACGAGGTAAGCGAGAAGAAGCTTTTTCAATTGCTTTGATTATTATGTTTAAATTTGCACTATATCTCATTTTTAATAA
>VHBV01000088.1 GCA_016882165.1 Candidatus Pelagibacterales bacterium | reverse complement strand
AGGGCTGGGGGAAATAAGGAGATTGCCACGTCGTGCTTCGCACTCCTCGCAATGACGGTTGGGGAGATGAATCGCAATGAGGGCTGGGGAGAATAAGGAGATTGCCACGCTTTTCTTGCGAAAAGCTCGCAATGACGGTTGGGGAGATGAATCGCAATGACGGTTGGGTAGAGAGGTTTGGGGAGAGGAATATAGATCTAATTATTATTGTTTTTAATAAATTTGCTATTTTTCCAGTATAACTCTGTTTTTATCTCTTTTAATCTTGAAGCTGTCCTTTTGAATGCTGAAGATCCAATGCCACTTGGGTAAATTTGGTCAATATTGCTTTTGGCGCTTACTATCAAAGAAGTTTTATTTTCATAAACTTCATCTATAAATAAAATAAATCTTCTTGCTTCATTAATATTTTCTTCTGTTAAGCGAGGAATTCTTAGCAAAAAAATGAGATCAAATTTTTGACATATTGAATGAAAATCTGAAGCAGCATAATTATTATTACACAATTCAGAAAAATTTATTACAGCAATAGAATTGTGAGTTTTTTTTATTTCAACTTCCCTACCCCAAACATTTAATTTAGTTGATTTTAGTTGGTTATTAGTAAGATTTTTTATCATTTCTTTAATGATAGTGCGGTTTTTTTGATTAGAGATGAAATAGCGTTTTGTGATTGCAGTTGTTATATTTATTAAGTTAAGTAAGGTGTTACAATCTTCTTCTTGCTTTGTTGTTTTTGCTTCCTGATGCAAAAGGAAATCACCCGTCTGATTGCTAACGCAATCATCCACCCTCTTTTTCAAAGAGGGCTTTTTGTAATTCTTCGCACAATCATCTAACATATTTTTTGAAGAAGGATTGATGAAAAAATTACCTTTCATTTCTTTTTGAGCAATTACAACTTTTTTTTCAGATAAGGCAAGTTTTGCACGATAATCAGTCGGACTATTAAGATTTAGAACTTCGCAGTTTTTTAGAAGAACATTATTAACAAATTTTAAAAATAACTCTCTTTGTAAACCATTTTTATAAAGTTCAGAAGGCTCTGAGTTTGAAGTAAAAACAATAACTATATTCTTTAGAAACAGATATGAAAAAATACGAGAAAGCAACATTGCATCAGCAATATCGGTAACTTGAAATTCATCAAAGCATATAATTTCAACTATATTTTGATTCTCATCTTTAGTTATTCTTTGCACTGCTTCAATTAACTCGTCTTTATAATTTCTACTTTCTTTTCTAATATCACGCAGGGCTTCATGAATTTTACGCATAAAAGAATTGAAGTGTATGTAAATTTTTACCTTGCCATCAATAGAGTCAAAAAATTCTTTCATTAACATCGTTTTTCCTCGACCAACATCTCCATAAATATAAATACTTTTTATTGGTGCCGATTTTTTAGAAAAAATTTTACTAATAAAACTTTCTTGCGCTTTATTTTGAATTTCTTGAGAAAGATGATTTAGTTTTTTTTGGATTACTATTTGGTGTTGGTCTAATTCCATATTAATAAATTATAATTTTATAACAAAGTGGATTCCCACTCTTTTCTTGCAAAAAGCTCGCAATGACACACCTTCCCTAGTTCGTCATCGCAAGCGAATAATTATGTTCCTAACTCGTCATCGCGAGCGAGCAATCTTGCGAAGAGTGGTGATCTTAGTTCCTCATGTATTTGCTTCATTATACCGCAAAAAGATTGCCACGTCGTGCTTCGCACTCCTCGCAATGACGGAGAAGTTTACTTCTCCTCGCAATGACGGCTGGGGAGAAGCATCGCAATAACGTAAAGTTTTACTTTTCCTTACAATGACAAAACTTATTTTTGTCTTAAATTCCAATAGTAATGATAATAGTATTTTCTCTTCACTAACTTATAATTAAAGAATCTGTGTTAATTAATCGTGAGTAAAACTTAGTTTGACGTGGCGATCTAGTTAAACAAATGAGGAAGAAATTAATTGATTATAAATTTTTCTTAGGCTAAAAATCCAGTAACTTTTTATCCAATTTTTTCCAAGAAATTTTTAGAGTAAAATGAACTTTCCAATTCTTTCCGTTCTTACTTTTTTGCCAATTTTATCGGCTTTTTTCCTGTTTTTCGTTAAAATGAAAGAACAGCGCAACTATTACTCATACGGTTTTGTAATAAGTTTTGTAAACTTGGCTTTAAGTTGCAAACTTCTTTATGATTTCGACAAAAGCAAATTAGGATTCCAATTCACAGAAGTTATAAGAATTTTTGCACATCAAGACATTAAATATGCTTTAGGTATTGATGGTATTTCTCTTCTAATGATTGTTCTAACAGCATTTTTACTTCCCATTTGTTTTGCTGTAAGCATGAAGTCAATTGAAAAAAGAGTTAAAGAATATGTTGCAGCATTCTTGTTAATTGAAGGTTTTGTTATTGGTTCTTTTGCTGCAACCGATTTGCTTCTATTTTACATATTCTTTGAAGCTATGCTAATTCCAATGTTTTTGGTAATTGGTATTTGGGGTGGAGTAAATAGAATATACGCATCTTACAAGTTTTTCATTTATACACTTTTTGGCTCGGTTTTATTCTTGATTGGAATTATCTACTTGTACCTTTATACAGGAACAACAGACATAGTATTGCTAACAAAATATTTACCAAAATTTTTCCCTCTCAACTATCAACAGTGGTTTTGGGCAGCATTCTTTATATCTTTTGCAATAAAAGTTCCAATGTTCCCTTTTCACACTTGGCTTCCAGATGCTCACGTTCAAGCCCCAACTGCAGGCTCAGTAATTCTTGCTGGTATTTTAATTAAGCTTGGTGCCTACGGCTTCTTGCGTTTCTCTTTACCTTTTTTCCCTGCAGCATCTGAGTTCTTTGCACCAATGGTTTTAGTTTTAAGTGTAATTGCTATAATTTATGCTTCTTTAGTTGCTTTAATGCAGGAAGATATGAAAAAAATGATTGCATATTCATCAGTTGCTCATATGGGTTTTGTAACTATGGGTATTTTCAGCTTTACTGCACAAGGAATTGACGGTGCTTTAATGCAAATGATAAGTCACGGTATAGTATCTGCAGCACTTTTTATGTGCGTTGGTGCAATTTATGATCGTCTTCATACTAAACAAATTACTGATTTAGGTGGAATTGCGAGCAAAATGCCAAACTTTGCTTTAATGGCAATGATTTTTACTATGGCCTCAGTTGGACTTCCTGGAACAAGTGGATTTGTTGGCGAATTTTTAGCAATTCTTGGAACTTTTAAAGCAAATAAAATTATGGCTGTTTTAGCAGCATTTGGCGTTATTTTAGGAGCTTGTTATATGTTATGGTTATATAAAAGAGTATGGTTTAGCGAAATTTCTAATCACAAAATTGAAGAATTAAAAGACCTAACTTGTCTTGAATTATTTTGCTTTGGTTTCATGGCGGCAACAGTTATTTTATTTGGTATAATGCCAAATCTAATATTAAGTTACTTTAAATTTCCTGTAGCTTATGTTGCTGGATTGTTTATGGCGTTGTAAGTTTATATTTGAATGAACATTTGATCACAAACTGTCATCCTGAGCGAAGCTTAGGATGACAGAGTTTGTTATAATTAAAAAAGAATTAAAAAACTATGAATCTAACACTTATTTTACCTGAGATTTCTTTATTTTTAGGTGCTTTAATAATTTTGATGAATGATGTATTTTTTGGTAAGAAATTCAAAGAGATTTTTTATGCTTCGCATCTTTTATCTCTTATTTTTTGCGCGATTTCACTATGTTTAATTTTCAAAACATTTTCTGAACCTCAAGTTATAGCTTTTAACTCAATGTTTGAAAGCAACTTTTTTACCGCATTTGTTAAATCAATCATTGCTTTGCTTTTAACGATTGTTGTTTTGTTTTCTTTAAACTTTATCTTCTCAATTCAAAAAATTAGTGCCGAGTTTCTGGCGCTTTTGATGATTGCCTCTTGTGGTGCAATGTTTTTGATCTCATCTAATGATTTTCTTACTTTTTACTTATCTCTAGAACTTCAAGGTCTATCACTTTATCTTTTAGCTGCTCTAAATAAAACATCAGCAAAATCATCTGAAGCTGGTTTAAAATACTTCGTTTTAGGTTCTTGTGCTTCTGGCATTATATTATTTGGAATTTCAATGATTTATGGATTTTCTGGAACAACAAATTTTACAGCTCTTGCTGATCTCTATTCTCAAGGAAAAGACACTATACCTTTAGCAGTTGTTTTTGGATTTGTTTTAGTAATTTCGGGAATGTTTTTCAAAATTTCTGCAGCACCTTTTCATATGTGGTCACCTGATGTTTATGAGGGATCTGCAACAATTGTTACAACATTCTTCGCAACAATTGCTAAATTCAGCGCTGTAATGGTGTTGTTAAAGCTTACTTCTTCTGTATTAACTTCTTTTGTTGGTTTGGATAAAATCTTCATTTTTGTTTCTCTAGTTTCTTTAGCAGTTGGAAGTTTTGGTGCAATTTGGCAAAAAAATCTAAAAAGACTTTTGGCTTATAGCTCAATTGGTCATGTGGGTTTTATACTTCTTGCTATTGGTGCTTTCAATAAAGAAGCAAGAGTGGCTGCTGTTCTTTACATGGTAATCTATGCATTAATTTCACTTGGAACATTTGGATTCTTGAACTTAATTACAAGTTCTAATCAAAACTCCAAAAATGACGACGAATCAAATGATAAAATCTTTGACATTTCAGCTTTATCCGGACTTGCAAAAACAAATCCTGTAATGGCTTTTTCTCTTGCTTGTTTAATGTTTTCTACAGCTGGAATTCCTCCTTTTGCGGGATTTTTCTCAAAGTTTTACGTAATTATGGCAACAATTCGCTCGGGAATGTTTATTGTACCAATCTTTGCTATTCTATTCAGCGTTGTTAGCTCTTATTACTACTTAAGAATCATCAAATTTATGTATTTTGACGAAGCTAAAAACTCGCCAATTTCTTTAGAAGATATCAATAATGTCAAACTAGTTGTATTTTCTATATCAATTTTGAACTTAGTTTTTGTTGTATTCTTAGATAAAATTCTTGGATTAATTAGTAATTGCGTAGATTTTTTGTAAATTGCAACCCTTCTGATTGTGACTAATTGAATTGCCACGTTTCGTACTTAAGTAATAAAACTTTCATCCTGAGCGCAAGCAAAGAATATTATGAGTTAGAACTTCGAGTAAAAAATCCTGAGATTCTTTGCTTTTGCTCAATATGACAGCTTGTTGTAGAAAAAATATTAATAAAATCTTTAAAGTATTTTATATCAAATGCGATCATTAAAATCTTATAAAAAAGACATACCTCTAAAAGGTGAAATTACAGTTGCTGGTGATAAATCAATTTCGCATCGTTCTTTAATATTTTCTGCTCTAGCGCATGGAAAAAGTAAAATATCTGGTTTGTTAGAAGGAGAAGATGTACTAAAAACTGCAGCTGCTTTACGCTTAATGGGTGTTGAAATAAGTAAAGAAGAAAATGGCATTTGGAATGTTAACGGAGTTGGAGTGGCTGGACTTTCAGAACCTTCAGATATTTTAGAT
>VHBV01000087.1 GCA_016882165.1 Candidatus Pelagibacterales bacterium | reverse complement strand
TTATCACAAAGTTCTGATATCTTACTACGACCCAGAAGAATAAGGACTTTCTTATTTTCTATCTCTAAAACACATTTCTTATCATCACAATTAATAAATTCCTTATAGTTTCCTTTAAAAAACTTAAACTCTTTCTGTTCAAATTCTTGCATCCACAAATCACGCTTTTTTGAGGGGCGTAATTCTTTATTAAACATCAAACCATCTTCTTTACTATAAATTGCAAAGAATTTCTGACTTGAATCAAATAAAACTTGGGGTTTCTGAACAAAATAAAATGATAAGAAAGTAGTGACAAAAATAACACCACCTAACCACTTAATTTTGCCATTCATTATACAATTTATTACGAAACCAAAAGTAGCAAATCCAAAAGCAACTTCAGGCATTCTTAAAGTAGTAAAATAAGAAAATTTCCAAGAAGAAACCGTTTTTGCAATATTAAGTAAAATTGAAATTGAATAACCTTCTAGTTTTAGAACAATATTTTCAAAACCAAAAGGCATCAAAATTAAAGATAAAAAACCAAGTGGCATAGTAAAAAAGCTGGTCAGTGGAATTGCCAACATATTTGCTATAAGACCATAAGTAGAAAAGTTCTTAAAATGATAAATTAAAAAAGGAGTTGTTACAATTTGAACGACAATTGAAGCAAAAGCAATTTCACTAAAATACCATAAAAACCTTTTAAAAAAAGATTTGTGAATATTTTCTGGTTTAAATTTTGTGATAAAATCATGAAATGCTACCAAAGACAATACAGCAGCGAAAGAAAGCTGGAAACTTATAGAAAATAAAAGGTAAGGATTAAAAATTAACAGAATCAAACAAGCTAAAGCAATTGATCGTTTGGCATCAATTTTTTTATCAAAAATAATCGCTAATAAAACTAACGTAGAGACAATAAAAGAACGCACTGCCGGAACTGGTGAACCTGAAAGATGCAAATAAAAATATGTACTTAAAATTGCCATAATTGCTGCAATTTTTTTGATATCAAACTTAAGTGCTAAATATTGACTTTGAGATAATAAAAATCTGATTGAAGTGAAAAATATTGCTGCAGCAATTGCCATATGCAATCCAGAAATTGATAGTAAATGTGCTAAACCAGAATTTCTGATATCAATCATGGCATCTTCTGAAATATCATCCATATTTCCAATTAATAAAGCTGCGGCAATTGCTCCTTCATCTCCTTTAATTTGAGAAGCAATTTTATTACCAATTTCTTGTCGTAAACTTTGAAAAAAACTTGAAAATGAAGATATTTTTTCTTCTTTTAAAACAATCACTTTTCCAGCAATATAACCAAAACCACCTATTTTTTTAGAAGCAGCATCAAAACCATAATCAAACTCATTTATAAATTCTTTCTGACGAGGCTTATCAATTAAAGCTCGCATAAAAATGACATCACCAGCTTTTAAATTTTTATCATCCACATGACTAATCAATGAAATTTTATTTGGTGGATTAGGAAATAAATATTTATTACCTCTTTTTTCCCACTTTACATCTTGATAAGAATTGGAGATATCCAAAAAACAGCGATCTATTTCTTGATAATCTTTGATATTTAGAAAACTTTTCTCAATCTGCTTCTGCTTCGATTTACTCAATTTTTTGTTAGTGTTATTAACTTTTACTTTTTTTGCTTTTTTTTCTTCTTTTTCTTTTTTCAACTTCTCAACACAAACTAAATCATCACCACATTTTTTACTAAAAAACCTTTCCTGACGACGTATTTTCTTTTGCTCTTCATGTTCTAAAAATTTTTCTTCAACTTCTTTTTTACAAATCTCATCTTTACATTTCTCAAGTTGTTTGAGAAATTTTTTTGTCATTTTTTTTGGCTTTTTTTGTTCAATTTTTTTACTTTTTTTTGCTGTAGTTTTTTTCTTTTTTAATTGATTACTGCTTTTTTGTTTTGTTGTTTTTTTACCAAAATTATCAATTTTATAAATCTGTGGATTATTTATTATTATACTCATTCCAGAGTTCTTAGTTAAAGAATTAGAAAAGCTTTTTACTTCAACTATCTCACCTTTTATATCAGCAAAAACTTTAGCTTTAATTTGTTTTTCATTTACTGTTTTTTGATAAAAATAGGTCCAAAAAAACCCCAACAAAAAAATAAAACACATCAAGTAAAGAAAGGCTCTGTAAGAAAAGCGATCAAAATAAAAAAGACAAAAAGCAGAAAGTAATATTACAGCCAAAGAAGCTATTTGGAATTTTTCAATAAATGGATTGGAAAAAGAAAAAATAATTCCAAAAGCAAAAAAAACCGGTATCCATAACCATAAGGTATGTTTTTGTTGCGAAAAAATTTGCAAGAAGTGAGTGATTAATTTGTGATGATTCATTAATCAGAAATATGGTTTATTTGGAAAAATAGCCCTCTTATTGGAAAGAGAAAAAGTGCAGATCAAATTTAAACTTAGGAATTCTTATTAATATCTTTTAATACTCCAACTTTTCAGGAAAGTAGGTTTAGCCCTTTAAAAAAAGAGGGTTATTCAAATTACCAAAGTCAATTTAAGACATTTGATTTAAACATTTTTCAACAAAAAATCAGAATTTATTTTTTTAACTTTTAAATCTTCTGACTTCGCTTACTCGAAGCTAATTCCTCTTACAAAGAAGACATTTGCATTTTAATAACCCCAAAAATTACTTTTAAAATTTTTGCTAATAAATTCTTTATGCATTTCTAAATCTTGAGATGATATTGCAAAATCACGCTTTGGCAAATTTTTTCTTTTTCTGTTGTAAGTAATTTCATCACTATTTTGTGATGAGTTAATTTCGGTATTTTTTGCAGAAACAAATGATAAGCCACCTTGCGCACCACCCATCAATTCAACATAAACATCAACTAAAAGTTCAGTATCCAAAAGCGCACCATGTTTTTGTCTTTTAGAAAGATCAATTCCAAACCTTTTGCATAAAGCATCTAATGAGTTTGGTGAACCTGGAAACTTACTTCTAGCAATCAATAAGGTATCAACCAAATTTTCTTTTTTGATTGTTTCAAGACCAAGAATATTGAGCTCGTGATTAATAAACTTAGTATCAAAAGCAGCATTGTGAATTACTAACTTAGAGTCTTTTATAAAATCTAGAAACTTATAAACTATATGATCAAAAATTGGCTTATCTTGCAAAAATTCACTTGAAATTCCATGAACTGCAAAAGCCTCTTGCGGCATATCACGGCGAGGATTTACATATGTGTGAAAGAAATTGCCCGTTCTAACCTTATCAATAATTTCAACACAAGCTATTTCAACTATTTTATGCCCTTCTCTTGGATCAAGTCCAGTTGTTTCAATATCTAAGCAAATTTCACGCATTGTGTATTTAATCTTGTTTTAGGTCTTCTTTTGGCTGACAAAAAGAACGAGATGATTCTGCTCTGACGAAAGAAAGCACATCTTGTACAACTTTACTTTCTGAAAATTCTTGCGCTAAAATTTCAACTCTATTTGAGAATTGAGACTTGTCATCAGAGAAAAGCTTTTTAAAGAAATTACGTAAAGCGTGAATTTCTTCACGCGGAATTCCACGACGTTTAAGACCAACTAGGTTCAAACCTGCAAGCGAAGCTCTCTCGCCCATAACCAAACCATTTGGAATAACATCATTTTCAACTCCAGACATACCACCAATCATGGCTCCACTTCCAATTCTAGCAAATTGATGAACTGCTGACAAACCTCCAATAACAACATGGTCACCAACTTCAACATGACCTGCAAGAGTTGCATTATTTGCCAAAATAACATTGCTTCCAACAACGCAATCATGAGCAATGTGAACACCAACCATTAACAAACAATTATTTCCAACTTTGGTTACCATTGCACCATCTTTAGTTCCAAGATGAATTGTAACATGTTCACGAATTGAATTATTATCACCAATTATAACTTGCGATTTCTCACCCCTAAACTTCAAATCTTGAGGCGCAACTCCAATAGTGGCAAAAGGATATATAGTATTATTTTTACCAATTGTAGTATCTCCTTCAATTACAACATGTGATTTTAAAATTGTGCCGTCACCAATTTTAACTTCATCTCCAATAACACAATAAGCACCAATTTCAACATTTTGGCCAATATTTGCTTTTGGACTTATAACAGCAGTTGGGTGAATTTTTTGTGTCATATTTTTTATAATTAAGCTTTGTCTTTTTTTACTATCATTGCTGAAAAATTAGCTTCAGAAACTTTTTGTCCATCAACAATTGCAACTCCTGAAAGCTTCCAAACCATTCCTCTGCTTTGAATAGTTTCAACATGAAGTTCTAAAACATCTCCAGGAAGAACTGGTTTTCTGAACTTTGCACCATCAATTGACATAAAATAAACTACATTTTCTTCTGGTTGAAAATCTCCAGATTGCATAACCATAATAGCTGCCGCCTGTGCCATTGCTTCAATAATTAAAACACCTGGCATAATTGGGTGATCTGGGAAATGACCCATAAAATGAGGTTCATTGAAGGTAACATTTTTAATCGCAACAATATTTTTTCCACCTTCAACAGAAACAACTTTATCAACCAAAAGGATTGGATAACGATGCGGAATTAATTTGATAATTTGATCGATATTAATAACTGATTTTGAGGTCATATTTTGAAAGGATTTGTTAATATTTTTATTATTTGATAGAAAAAATATTTTTTTTAGCCGTAAAAAGCAACTTAAAGAAAATGTTTAAAAAAACTTGGTAATAAAAAATTTCGCTTTAGGAAAATATCAGGAAAAATTAGGAAGAAAAATTTCAATGATCAAACTTTGAGTGAATTTTACAAAGGAACTAATTTTCTTACCTTGTCATTGTTAAGAGCAACAAAATCTATTTGGGAAGAAGTTGGTTTTTTATAAAAATTAGTCATTCAAAGAATTATTACGAATAATGACACAAAATTTATCTTGATTCACAATAGCTTAAGTATTTAAATTGAAGTTCATCTCAACTATCAGATTTCCAAGCAAAATGAGCGAATTAAAATCTTCAAACAAATTTAGTGGTGCAGAAATTATAGTTAAAGCCTTTATTAATGAGGGTGTAGACACAATTTTTGGCTATCCGGGTGGCGCAATTCTTCCTTTTTATGATGCACTTTTTGTGCAAAAAAAATTGCATCACATTCTTACTCGTCATGAACAAGCTGCTGCCCATGCTGCAGAAGGATATGCAAGATCAACCGGAAAAGTAGGTGTAATTACGGTAACCTCAGGCCCTGGTGCAACAAATGCAATAACTGGACTAACAGATGCTTATCTTGATTCTATTCCTTTAGTTTGTATTTCCGGACAAGTTGCAACTTCTTTAATTGGAACTGATGGTTTCCAAGAAGCTGATATTACTGGCTTAACTCGCTCTTGCACAAAATACAACTATCTTGTCAAAGATGTAAATGATTTGGGATATGTAATTCATGAAGCTTTTTACGTTGCTCGTTCTGGTCGTCCAGGTCCAGTTTTGATTGATATTCCAAAAGACGTTCAAAATAATCATGGAATTTATGAAGGAAAAATAGAAATTAATCGACCTTCATATCAAATGAAAAAACAAAGAATCACCGTTCACCACG
>VHBV01000086.1 GCA_016882165.1 Candidatus Pelagibacterales bacterium | reverse complement strand
TAATTATTTGTTCTATATAATTTGCTTTCAATAGTAAGCTAATTTGCGATGTTACTAACTTGTTTTTGGAAAAAATAACTAAAGTGAGAAAAAATATTAATCAAATTATCAAAATCTTCAGAGGACACAATCATATGAAAATTTTTTTATATTTTTTGATTACCACATTATTCTGTCTTGAAGCTAACGCTAAAGATTTTGCTAAAAGTGATTCTTCCAGTTCTCTTGGATCAGTTTTTAACTTTGACATCTATTCATTGTCAAAAAAGAAAGAAAATGCTTTTGATGTTGCATCAGCAACATATATAGTAAATTCTGAAGATATTAGACGATCTGGTGTTACATCTATTCCAGAAGCTTTAAGACTGGTTCCAGGTGTGCAAGTTTCAAGAGTAGATGGTAATAAATGGGCAATTTCTGTGCGTGGCTTTGATTATCAGTTTTCAAATAAACTATTAGTAATGATTGATGGTAGAACAATATATACTCCTTTGTTTTCTGGTGTCTTTTGGGATTTGCAAGATTATGTAATTGAAGATATCGAGAAGATTGAAGTTGTAAGAGGTCCTGGTGGCACAATTTGGGGAGCAAATGCAGTGAATGGTGTAATTAACATAATTACTAAAAATGCTGCAGAAACTCAAGGAGGTTACGTATCTCAAGTTGTTGGAAATCAAGATAAATCAATTACAGAAATAAGATATGGTGGCAAAACCAGTAAAAATGATCATTATAGAATTTATGCAAAAAAGACTTTGTTGGATGGTGCTTATGATTCTGATACTCATAAAGATAGGAAAGATGGCAATAGACAAGAAAGAGCTGGTTTCAGATATGATATAACTTCTATAAAAGATGGCTCTTTAACTGTGCAAGGTGATATTTTTAGTAGCACTGCCTCGAATTATTTCACAACCCTAGATAATTCAAATAAAAATGACAAAAATTCAAATGGTTTCAATTTAAGTGCTACTTGGGATAAAACGATTTCTAGAAAATCAAGCATCAACCTACAAACTTACATTGATTATGATAAGTTTTCTATTCCAGTTATAGGTAGAAGTTCTAATACGATTGATGTAGATCTTCAACATTTCTATAATTTTTCAAAGAATAATCAGTTTATTTGGGGTTTGGGTTATAGACAAATTTCTGATAAAATAGAATCAAGCACGGCAACTAATATTGATGGTGATCAGTTTATTCCACTTGAATATAATCCCTCCAAAAGAAATAGCGGTATATTTAGTGCTTTTATTCAAGATAAAATTGGCTTAATTGAAGATAAATTATATTGGACTGTGGGTTCAAAGTTTTTGGTTAATAACTATACTAAAACTGGTTTTGAATATCAGCCAAATACACGTTTAACTTACTATCCTTCACGCAATCAAACTCTTTGGGGTGCAATTTCGCGAGCTGTAAGAACTCCAACTCGTGGTGAGATGAGTTTTAATCTAAAAGATGACTATTATGGACAAACTTCAAGCAAAGGTTCAAGTGATGCTGAATCAGAAAATGTTTTAGCTTATGAACTTGGCTACAGAATTAAACCAACAACTAAAACCTTAATTGATATCACAACATTTTATAATAAATATTCCAAACTTAGAACCTACGAAGATGTGAATGGTGTTCCAACAGCAGCAAATTTAGGATATGGTCAGTCTTATGGAGGTGAAATTGTTGGTAAGTGGCAAGTAAGTAGTGATCTAAGATTAGAAGCAAGTTACGATTATCTGGAAATGAATCTTTATACAAGTAAAGACTCAACAGATAACAGCACTGTGTCAGCGGATTATGATTCTTTAAAATTAAGTGAAGGTAGATCGCCAAGAAATCAATTTAGATTAAGATCTTATTATAATGTTACTCCAAAAATTGAGTTTGATAACATGCTTTATTATGTTGATAGCCTACCAAGTGCAAAATATGTAAAAACTGACCGAAAAGGTGTGGCATCTTATGTTAGATTTGATACCAGAGTTGGTTATCTTCCAACAAAAAGTTTAGATTTAAGTGTTGGTATTAGAAATTTATTTGACGATAGGCATCAAGAATTTTCTGGTGGATTTTATAACACTGCGGCAGAAATTGGTCGTACTTATTATGTTAAAGCAGTTTGGCAATATTAAGATGTATAAGTTAGAAAAATTAAAACATTTACTAATATTTTTCTTATTATCCTTTTTTGCAGTCTCTAACTCTTGGGCTGAAGATAAGGATGAAGCTGAAATGTTTGCGACATTTATATATGGTGTTACTACATCTATACAAAGTGGTAATCCTGGGGAAATTTGTGTTTTTGGTTATGATGAAATTGCAGCTGCAATTAGTGTCAAAAGCAAAAATAATATTAATCTAGATCGCAATCCTGAGAAATATACATCATGCCATGCTGTCTATGTTGCAAAAGATAAGAGTAAAGTGCTTCGTAATTATGTTGAAAAATTTAATCACAAAAAAATAATTACTGTTGGTGTTTTAGAAAATTTCAATGAAAATGGTGGTATGATTTTTATCCAGATTGGAAGAAGAAACTTTGAAATTACAGTGAATGCTAAGCAAATCAAAGAAGCTGGCATTAAGCTTCCACCAACTGTATTAGAATTTGTTATTAATTAAAATGTAATATAAAGAGGTTTTATGGACGATATTTTGAATAAAAAAGCGCCAATTGATGTTGATTTTCTAAGAAGTGTTATCAATGACGATCCTGAGTTTGAAAGAGAGTTGTTCAAAATCTTTGTTGAAAATGCTAATCGTAATATCGAAAAGATGGAAGAAGCTTATGATCCAAGTCGTTACAATTTTTGGTACATGGCTTCTCATGCTTTTAAAGGATCTGCTGCTTCAGTTGGAGCTTTTGAGTTATCTAAAATTTTGGAACATGCGCAAAAAAGTTCTGAAGAGCCTGCAGAAGTAAAAGCAGAAATTGTTAAACAAGTTAAAGAAGAGTTTGCTAAAGTTAATAAATTCATCAACGAGAACTTATTGCGATAGTAAAAAGCCCAGAATTTGCTAATTTCGAAAAGGTTTTTTAAGAATTATAAAAAGATATTTATTCTAATTAAGAAAGAAATTTTCTTGTTGTTGTAAAATTGCTTTTAGTGAATTGCCACTCAGTTTTTATCAAAAATAACAACTAATTTTTTCCACCAAAATCTTTTTTTATGCATAATATAATAACGAATTTAGCAATTTTCTATCCATTATTCTTGATATATTACTTTGGATTTGGCTACTTATTTATGAAATGGGTAGTTAAATTTCCTGAGAAGAAAAATCAAAATATTGCTCCGCGCAATAATATAAAATTAGATATAAAGAATTCTCTTATTTGTCTATTTCTCTCATCACTATTTATTTCAATAGGCATTCACTTAAAAACTATTGGTTTTTCTAATGAATTTGAATATACAAGTTTTCCAATAGTTAACTTTTTGATTAGTGTAGTTTTGGGACTTTTTCTACTTGATACAGCTATTTATTTCAGTCATAAATGGTTTCACTCAAGTAGAAAAATTTTTAAAATTCTTCATCTTCCTCATCACAAAAACAACAATCCAACGACAATTTTTGCAACTTATAATGAGAGTGCATTAGGTTTTACAATACCTCAATCACTTTATGCTTACATGGTCTGTATAATTCCAATGTCTATTCCTGCTTTGATTGTGACTAATTTACTTTCAATGACTTTTGATTTAATGGGGCATTCTGGATATAATTTAATACCAAAGGGTCCCCTTGGGGCAACCGTCAGAGACCATGAAATGCATCATAGAGTTTATGATTGCAATTACGCTCCTTACTTCACTTTCTGGGATAAGTTATTTAAAACCTATAAAGAGTGGTAACTTTTCGAAATAATACTCAAATATTGTTTTTAATTAAAACATACTTTAAAATCAGCGATTAAAAGTTCCCTTATCCTCAAAAATGTTTCTTTAACTCTTAATTTAAAGATAAGAATTTTTACAAGATCTATTTATTCAAATCATTCTCTAAAGTTGTAATGAAAATTATTTTGGCAAAACCCAGAGGTTTTTGTGCTGGTGTCACACGTGCAATTGAAACAGTTGAAAGAGCTATAGAAAAATTTGGTCCTCCAGTTTATGTTCGTCATGAAATTGTTCATAATAAGTTTGTTGTTGAGTCTTTGCGTAAAAAAGGAGCCATTTTTGTTGATGAAGTGGCTCAAATTCCTCAAGGAGCAATTACTATTTTTTCAGCCCATGGAGTTTCTGACAAAGTTGAAGAAAATGCTTCTGAAAGAAATCTTGATGTTATAGATGCAACATGTCCTTTGGTAAGTAAGGTCCACAGAGAAGCAAAAAAATATGAAGAAGAGAATTATGAAATTATTTTAATTGGCCATAAAGGTCATCCAGAAGTTGAGGGAACAAGCGGAAGAGTTAAAAAAGATGTTATTTTAGTTACTAATGAAGAGGACGCAAAAAACGTTGAGATAAAAAATTGTGAAAAAATTGCTTATGTAACACAAACAACTCTTAGTGTTGATGATACCAAAAAGATTGTCGATATTCTAGAACAAAGATTCCCACAAATTCAGCGTGGTCTTGCAACTAAAGATATTTGTTATGCGACGCAAAATAGACAAGATGCCGTAAGAAAATTATCTACTATGGTTGATATGTTGCTTGTTATTGGTGCAAAAAATAGCTCAAATTCTAATCGTTTAAGAGATTTGGGCGAAGAGTGTGGACTTTCTTCTTATTTGATAAATGGTGCTGAAGATATTGATTCTAACTGGTTAAAAGGTATTGAAAAAATTGGACTGACGGCTGGCGCATCTGCTCCTGAAGTTTTAGTTCAGGGTGTTATAGATAAAATAAAAAGATTTTCGGATTTAGAAGTTGAAGTTTCAGATATGGAAGGAATCACCGAGAGTACTTTTTTCGTTCTTCCAAAGAAAGTTAGAAAGTAAAATAAAAAAATTTAACTATATCATCTTAACAAGTACTGTCATCTTGAGCGTTAGCGAAGGATCTCGGAAATTTTTTGCTCAAAGCTTGCCTTGCCTGAGATCCTTCGCTAACGCTCAGGATAACACTTGTTGTTATGGTATAATTGCCTAAAAAAATGGTTACTCGCCATTTACATAGTGGCGAGTTGATGAAGCTTTATTGAGCTGCTGCAGGAACAATTTCAATTTCAACACGGCGGTTTTGAGATCTTCCTTCTTCATTATCATTTGAAGCGATTGGGCTTGCAGATCCAATTCCGGCGGTTCTGACTCTTTGAGCAAAAATTCCTTGTCCAATCAAATAGTTAGCAACAGATTGAGCTCTTTGAGCTGATAAAATTTGGTTTTTAGAAGGATTTCCTGTTGAGTCAGTGTGACCAGTTATTGAAATGTCAGTTTTTTTGTATTCTTTAAAGACTTTAGCAACAGAATTTAAAACTCTGTAGAAAGAAGAATTTATATCAGCACTGTTGCTAGCAAAAGTGATATTGCCAGGCATGATAAGTCTTATTTTGTCTCCTTCTCTTTTTATTCCAACTCCACTGCCTTGAAGTTCTGCTCTAAGTTTAGATTCTTGATTATCAAAATAATATCCTAAACCGCCACCAACAGCAGCTCCAACTGCTGCACCAATTAAAGTTGATTTTGTATTTCCGCCAGCTAGTTGGCCAGCTAAAGCCCCAGCTAAAGCTCCACCACCA
>VHBV01000085.1 GCA_016882165.1 Candidatus Pelagibacterales bacterium | reverse complement strand
TGCAAAAATAAAATCAGATTAAGTTAATAAATTACTCTCTTTGATTTTTTAAAAATTAATGGGGAGCAGTATAAAAGTAACTGTCCACAAACGCCATTAAGACCTTTATTTACCGAGTTTGTTAGTTATTTATTTAGACAAAAATAGACTTCCATCATTGCGAGGAGATTTGCTCCGTAGCAATCCATTTCTCAGTAACTTAATTAGTTTGTGACAAAATGGATTGCCACGCTTCGCACGTGTGCTAGCTCGCAATGACGGAGTGGAATTGATTGCTCTATGCAAGCCGGGGTTTTCTAACTACTTTTACACTTTCATTTTAGCTAATTGCAATTTGACATGAGCACTAAGAAGGGGGCAGGAGACCCATTCTTGCAGAGGAAGCCAAAGTTGTGGTTAAGAGTCTCCTTCCTGAAAAAGATTTTGATATAATTTTTTAATTGTTATTGAGGTTACTTTAAAAATAAATTCAACTCCAATGCTTAGAAACGCTGATATCAACTTTTAGTGGGCAGTCAAGTATAACGGCATTTTCCATTTCATTTTTTAGAATTAAACTTGTTTTTTCAACTTCATTTTCTGGAGCTTCAATTATTAACTCGTCATGAATTTGTAGAATAATTTTTGCTTGAAGTTTTTCTTCACTAAATTTTTTATTCAAACGAATCATGGCTTTTTTGATGATGTCGGCAGCACTTCCCTGAATGGGAGCATTAATTGCTAATCTTTCTGCTTCTGCTCGAATAATTGGATTTTTATTGTTAATTTCATGAATAAAGCACTTTCTGCCAGAAATTGTTTGAACATAGCCAAATTGGCGCGCTAAATCAATATATTCACTCATGTATGAGTCAATTCCTGGATATGCTTTTAATTAAGATTTAATGTAAGAATCAGCTTCTTGTCTTGAAATTTTTAGTTGTTTTGCAAGTCCAAAAGCGCTTATTCCATAAATTATACCAAAATTTATTGCCTTGGCTTTAGAGCGCATTTCGTCGGTAACTTCGTTTTCAGAAACTCCCATAACTTGGCTAGCAGTAATTCTGTGAATATCTTTGTTTTCTTTAAAAGCTTTTATCAAATTATCAATTTTTGCTACATGTGCGATAACTCTCAGTTCAACTTGTGAGTAGTCGGCAGAAATTAATAAACAATTTTCTTTTGCTATGAAAGCTTCACGAATTTTTTTTCCTTCCAAGCTTTTAATTGGAATATTTTGAAGGTTTGGGTTGTTAGAGCTAAATCTTCCTGTAACTGTTGATGTTGTTAGGAAAGTACTATGAATTCTTGCTGTCTTTTGGTTAATTTCTTCAGGCAAAGAATCAGTATAAGTGTTTTTTAATTTAGAGAACTTACGAAATTCTAAAACTTTGCCAGCAATTTTGTGTCCTTCAAAATCAAGTTCTTCTAAAACACTTGATTTAGTTGAAAGGACTCCAGTTTTTTTTGATTTCTTTGATGAGCTTAGTTGTAATTTTTCAAAAAGAATTTTCCCCAGTTGTTGGGTTGAAGCAATATTAAATTCTTCACCAGCAATTTCATAAATTTCTTTACTTAACTCTTTTATTTTTTCGCCAAATTCTTTTGATAAATTTCTTAACTTATCAACATCAATTTTAATACCATTATGCTCCATTTTAGCAATAATTTGCAAGAGTGGTAGTTCAAATGCAAGATATGCAAAATTTAGTTTTAATTCAAAAATTTTATTAGAAAAAGTTTTATAAATTTGAAAAATACTGAAGTTTTTGAAAGCAAAAAACTCTTTTAATTTTTCTTCATCATTTAAAATATTTTCATCAAATTTCTTTCCATTTTGTTCTTTTTCAATTTCATCAAAAATGCTGTTAAAACCACTTTCTTCAAGTTCTTCATCAATGTTAATCTCAATTATTTCTCGTAAATTATTTTTAATTGAAGAATTTATTAAATGATTAATTAAAGAAAGATCTTCATAAGAAATATTATCGTTAATTTGTAAATTTGTGTCGTAGGCAATTTTAAAGAATTCTTTAGCATTAAAAAATATTTTTTTGACAGAATTATTGTTTAATATTAATTCTAAATCTTCTAAGCAAAGTGTTGTGGAGTTATTTATTTCTTCTTTTATTTCGCTGAAAGAGAACAGATCAAAACTTTGAGAAGAATTTGATTTTGTTGATAGTTTTTCTTCTAATTTGAAGTAAAAAATTTCTTTTATATTTTCGTCATTTTTAGCAGTTGAAATTGTAACTGTAGAAATTTTCTTCTTCGAGTTATCAAGTTTATAATCAATTACTATAGTTCCATTAATTTCTGCTGTTTGAAAAATATTTTGCAGTTTTTCTTTGTCTGTTATTTCTGTTATTTTTATATCTTTAAATGCATTTGATGCAATTTTTTTTGTTACTTTAGCTGTTTTATTTTCAAAGCTTTGAGATGTTTTTTCTTCTATAATATTTGTATAATTTTCTAGATCATTTTCTTTTATATCGAACTCTTTTTTCACCCTTAAAACTAACGATCTAAATCCTTGTTTTTCTAAAAATGAAATCAGTTTATTCGGTTCAATTGATTTTATCTCAAGATCATCAAAAGTAATTCCCAGTTCAACATCGTCTTTAAGAGAAGCTAAAATTTTTGATAGTTTAGCATTTTCAACTCCATCTTTTAGAATTTGGCGTCTTTTTTCCTGCTTTATATTATCTAAATTTAGAAAAATATTTTCTAAATTTCCAAACTGGTCAATTAATTCTGCAGCAGTTTTTGGTCCTATTCCTTTTACTCCTGGAATGTTATCAGAACTATCTCCCATTAATGCTAAAACGTCCAAAACTTTTTTTGGTTCAACAAAAAACTTTTCTTTCACTTCATTAATGCCAATTATTTTATTTTTCATGGCATCATACATCAATATTTTGTCATCAACTAGTTGCATCAAGTCTTTATCTGATGAAACAATTAAAACTTTATCACCACCAGCTACAAATTTTTTAGCAATTGTTGCTATAATGTCATCTGCTTCAAATCCTATTTTTTCCAAGATAGCTAAGTTTAAAGATTCTGCTGCTTCGCGAACAATTGGAAATTGAGGAATTAAATCCTCAGGACAAGGAGGGCGATTAGACTTATATTCAGAAAAAATTTCGTTACGAAAAGTTTTTGATCCAGCATCAAAAACAACTGCCATGTGAGTTACGTCAAGTGATGCTAAAAGTTTAATTAACATATTGGTAAAACCATAAACTGCGCCAACTGGAGTTTTATCATTGCGAGTTAGTGGAGGAAGCGAGTGATAAGCGCGAAAAACAAAGCCATAGCCATCAATTAAAGCAATTCTTTTAGTTTTTTCTTGAGAATTTTCAGTTTCTTTTGACATTATTTGCTAAATTAAGTTGTTTTTTGAACGTAATCTTCAAAACTAAGGAATATTTATATCAGGCAATTAATTAAAAAATAACTAAAATGTATAGACTTTATCATCATCCAGTTTGTCCTTTTTCTCGTAAAGTTAGAATTCATCTTAATGCAAAAGAAATAGGTGTTGAATTAATTCAAGAAAATTTTTGGGAAAGAAGAAAAGAATTTATTGCAATGAATCCAGCTGGTTCAGTTCCTGTTTTGTTTGATAATTCTAATTCCGCTGTTGTATGTAACAGTGCTACAATTATTGAATATATCGAAGAAAAGCATTCTGAGACAGAAAACTTTTTGGGTGAATCAATATTTAACAAAGCAGAAGTAAGAAGAATACAAAATTGGTTTGATGAAAAATTTTATTATGAGGTAAGTAAATATATTTTAAATGAGCGTTTTTATAATCGTTATTTACCAGGAGTTAATTCTCCAAATTCTGAAATCTTGAGAGTTGCAAGACGCAATTTAAATGCTCATATGACTTATGTTGAATATTTACTTGAAACCAGAAAATATTTAGCTGGAGATTATATTTCTGTTGCAGATTTTTCTGCTGCTGCTCAGATTTCTGTTTTAGATTATTTTGGTGATATAAATTGGAATCACTATTTACCAGTAAAAGATTGGTATAGTATAATTAAATCTCACAAAATTTTTAGTGAAATTTTGAAAGACAAAATTCCAAATGTTAACCCTCCAGAATGGTACTCAAAAATTGATTTTTAATTTATGTTTCAACTCGATGAAATAGCTGCTAAAAGATTTTTGGAAGCTAAAGGAATTTTACAATATAAAATAACGAAGGTTGCAGGAGACGCTTCTTTTCGTTCTTATTATCGCATTCTTAATGCAGATAAATCATTTATTTTGATGTATGCTCCACCTAGTCATGAAGATATAAAACCATTTATTAAAATAGATAAATTTTTGGTAAGAAATAAATTTTCAGCACCAAAAATTTTTGTAATTGACCATAAAGAAGGTTTTATATTACTAGAAGATTTTGGTGATGATACTTATGGAAAAGTGTTGGCAAAAAAATCAGAAATCGATCTAAAAACAACTGAACTTTCTTTGTATAAGAGCGCTGTTGATTGCCTTGTTGAATTGCATAAAAGTGAAATTCCAAAAGATGTTTCTTTTTATAATGAAGAGCTTCTTTTGCGAGAAGTTATGTTATTTACTGATTGGTACTTACCACTAAAAAAAATTTCAATTACAGAAGCAGAAAAGCAGAAGTTTAAAAATTTATGGTTGGAAATTTTTTCACATTTGGATAAAAAAAATCAGGTTTTAGTTTTGCGTGATTTTCATGCTGATAATTTAATGATTTTGCCAAAAAGAAAGTTTTTCAGAAAAGTTGGTTTACTTGATTTTCAAGACGCAGTTATTGGTTCTAAAGCTTATGATTTGGTTTCTCTTTTAGAAGACGCTAGAAGAGATTTAGTAGAAGAAAATCGAAATCAAATTTTCCAATATTATCTTGAAAAATCACAATCTGAAAAAACGTCTTTTGTAACTGACTATGAAATTTTATCTTTACAAAGAAATATAAAGATTATTGGTATTTTTGCGCGTTTATCTGTTCGTGATGGTAAGCATCATTACTTGAATTTATTACCAAGAGTAATTGATTTAGTTAAAAAAAGAATTTCTTTAAATAGTCAAGCTCTTGCAGAAATGTGCAAATTTTTAGAAAAATTTATTTAAAATTATGTCTTATTATAAAGATAACGAAGATTCATTTCTAACTGAAGAAGAAAACGATTTATCTCGTCCTTCTAGCTCTCCGGCTAGTGTTTCAGATAGTAAGAAGCTGAAATTAATGTCGGAAGTTTTTCAGCAAATTGAACAAGAAGGTGTAGAAGTTGCAGAAATGCTATTTGATTATTTAATAGATGTTCCTGACTCAGAGATAATTACTGGAACTATTAAAGAGCATAAAACTAATAAAGAAATTAACAGATATATTAGTGTTTTAAATCATCTTTTTAAATTTTCTAGAAAAGGAGAAGAAGCTAGTTTCAGAATTATAAGTCGTAAAATGATAGAAGCTTTAGATAAAAAAACTTATGTTATTTGTATGTGTTTTGATGGTGGTTCTTCTTTAGATGTTTTATGCGATGTAGTGAATTCTGAGAATGGCGCAAGAACTCCTAATAGTGCTGTTAAAATTACTGTGATAAAAAAACTGGATAATAGTTTATCTCAAGATAGAGAGAAATCAGTTTAATTAATAAATAAAATTTTTGAATTAAAAAAGGGTAAGATCCTTGTGAGATCTTACCCTTTTTTATTTTTACTTTTTAGAATTTTTACTTCTTTTTAGTAACTGCTTTTTTCACAACAGCTTTTTTAGCTGGAGCTTTTACAGCAGCTTTTTTCACAACAGCTTTTTTAGCTGGAGCTTT
>VHBV01000084.1 GCA_016882165.1 Candidatus Pelagibacterales bacterium | reverse complement strand
ATAAATTAGGTTGTGATATCAATATTTCTCAAATTAGCTCTGGTAATAACTTAGATGAAAACCATTTGCTTTTTGGTGAAGATCAGGGGCGTTATGTAGTCGCAATGGATCCTTCTTTAGTTGTTGATTTCAAGAAAAAAGCTGAAAAGAAAGGAATTTTCGTTTTTGAAATTGCTACAGTGATAAAAGAAAAGATTAAAATATCAAATAGCGAAATTGAAGTTAAAGAATTGGTATTTTTAAACCAATTACTTTTCCAGCAAAAATTTTCTTAGAATAAAATGGCAAGTAGAACTTTTAAATATGCTGCTTTAGCATTAAATATTTTAGAAAGACTTCTTGGTTCAAGATTCACAGTAAGTGGTCTTGAAAACTTGCCAAAGCACCCAATTCTTTTTGTTGGAAATCACTTCACAAGATCGGAAACATTTTTCATTCCTTATATAATTCATAAACATACTAGAAGGCAAGTTCGTTGTCTTGCTGATTCTGGACTTTATCATGGTGTTCTTGGAAAGTTTTTAAACTCAGTTGGTACAATTTCTACTAAAAATGCAAATCGTGATAATATAATATTAAAAGATCTTATTACCGGTGATTACGATTGGATGATATATCCAGAAGGTAGTATGATCAAAAGCAAAGAAATTAAAAGAGAATCAAGTTTTGTTAGTTACACACCATATGGTGTTGGCAATGTAAGAACTGGTTCTGCGGTACTTGCATTGAAAGCCGAGTTATATCGTCAAGATTTGATTGATGCTTTTAAAAAAAATAAAGAAGATTTACTTAATAATTTTAAAGTTGACCTTGGTGTTGACTATGAAGAGCGTTTAAAAGAAATACATACCTACATAGTACCTGTTAATATAACTTATTATCCAATACGTCCAGGTGATAATAGTATTAAAAAATTTGCATCTAAATTAGTAAAAAGAATGCCAAGACAAGTTGCTGAAGAGTTAGAAATTGAAGGAAACATTTTGCTTGATGCTGAAATAAATATTAACTTTGGCAAACCAGTTAATTTAGCAGACTATATTAAAGCGGAAAAGAACCTAATCTACCAAATTCCTATAATTAAAAACGAAACCAAAACTAACTTTATTCTCAAGTATTTCAGACATCGTCTTACCAATGATTTCATGGAAAAAATCTATTTTGATGCTCAAATAAACTTTGATCATCTTTTTAGTGCTACTCTTTTTCACTCTCCTAAAAATAAAATAACAAAAGATCACTTAAAAAGGGTTATTTACCTATCTGCCATAATGTTGCGTAAAATTGGTAAATATCGTTTACATCAGAGCATATTCGAAGATAACCTAATAAAAATGTTTCTTGATGAGCCTCATGAAAGTTTTGATAGTGTTTTTAAACTTGCAAAATTGCAGAATCTGGTTTCTGAAAATGGAGATATCATTTCAATTTCAAAAGAGTTGCTAAACAAAAAATATGATTTTCATGAAATAAGAAAAGAAAACACTTTGCAGGTTGTATTAAACGAATTCTTTTTGCTTGCAACAGCTAATAATATAGTAAAAAGAAACGATAAAATTGCTGAAATACAACTAAAGAAAAAAGTTTTTACAGAAATTAGAAAAAGAGATTTAGAAATTTTTAATAATGACTACCAAATTTACTTTGATGATAAATTTTCTAAGGATAAACAAGTTGGTTCACCTTTATTTTTAGACTTAAAACCGAATGTTCCTTGTAAAATTAAGAAAACAGGAATTTTAGTTTGTCATGGTTATAAGTCAGCTCCAAAAGAAGTTGAAGCGTTAGCTAAATTCTTTAATGGATTCGGTTTTATGGTATATTCAGTAAGACTTCAAGGTCATGGAACATCTCCAATTAATTTAAAAGATGTTACTTGGCAAGATTGGTATGATAGCGTGCAAAGAGGATATGCCGCTCTAAGAAATCATTGTTCCAAAGTATTTATGATTGGATTTTCTACTGGTGGTCTTCTAACTTTGTTATCAGCTTCTAAAAAGCAGCAGCATTTAGCAGGAATTGCGGTTGTAAATTCTGCTTTAAAGCTTCGTGATATTAGAACTAGAATGGTTCCAGGGATAAATATTTGGAATGAACTTTTAGAAAAGTTGCATATAGAAAAAGGCAAGTTCGAATATGTTGATGATGTTCCTGAAAATCCTGATATAAACTATAGCCGTAACTACTTAAGAGGTGTTGAACAGTTAGAAAACTTGATGAAAGAGTGTGAAAATAACTTGGATAAAATTCATGTTCCTTCTCTAATTATTCAATCGAAAAATGATCCAATAGTGAATTCGGTTAGCGGTGATGTTATCTATAAAAAAATTAAATCAGAACAAAAATTCTTGATACAACCAGATTTTAAGAACCATGTAATTATTAATGGCGAAAATAAAGAAGAAGTTTTTGAATCAATTAGAGAATTTTTGCATAAATTAAAGTTACTATAAAATTCTTTTAGAGTTGAATTTATATTAATCACAAAACTCTAAAAATTTTTTGTTAAAAAAATATTGTTCATAAAAATCAAAAACGGTTGAAATTTTTAAAAAATAAGAATCTAACAAAATGAAAAGCAAAATTCTTAAAAAGCAGGAAGAGGTAAAAGAAACTGACCAAGATGAAGATGAAGTTGAGTCTGAATTAGATAGTGGTGGGCCCAAAATATCATCTGCTAAGAAAAATCAAATTACCATTGTTGCTGTATCTGTAACTTTGATTGCAATTGTTTTATATATTTTTTTTGGTGGAGAAGAACAAAAAAAAGAGGTTATAAAAGAAGTAGCACCTCCAATTGCTGTTGTTGCTCCATCTGAAACTAAATCGCCTTTTGAAATTGAACCAGATTCAACAGAAAATAAAGTTGATAACGTAGAATTATTGCAAAAGCCTTCTGCACCAGAAGTTCCAGAACTTCCTTCTTTACCACAAGAGCTTTTAGCAGATCAAAAAATATTACCTCCTCCTGATTTGGAACAAAAGCTACAACAGCAACAGCAGAATCAATCAATAAACGAAGTTCAGCAACCTCAGAACAATTTAAATAATCAACAGCAAATTCCTCCAGTTGCAAATCAAATGCCAACTGAAGTTGCTAAAGTTAAAGAAGTTAATCCAAGATATTCCCCAATTATAGTATTTTCTGGAGGAGGGGCAGGACCAGCTTTGGGAGTTGGGTATGACAAAAATATTGTGAATTTAAATGAAGATCCAATAGCAGCTCTTGCAAAAACTCAATCGGTTGTAAAAACAACCTACATTGATGATAGAGTTCATTCAATTACCCAAGGAAAATTACTCACTGCTGTTTTAGAAACTGCAATTAATACCGAAATTCCTGGTTTTGTCAGAGCAATTGTAAGTCGAGATGTTTACGGTGAATCTGGAAATGAAGTTTTAATTCCAAGAGGATCAAGATTATTTGGTGCTTATTCAAGTAAAGTTATAAGAGGTCAGGGAAGAGTTGACATAGGTTGGACAAGATTGATAAGAACAGATGGTGTTGATTTAGCGATTACTTTTAATGCGTCTGATCAGTTCGGTAGATCTGGTATTCCTGGAGAAGTCGATGCTAAATATGGTTCTGTTATTGCTAATTCTCTGCTAACAAGCTTTTTGGCAGTAGGTGGAGCAGCTCTTGCTCAAAAAATTATAGGCACTAATAATAATACAACTGCAACAACAACAGCTGGTGTTACAACTACAACTGGAAACGCTTCAGCTCAAGTTGTTGCTGATGTTGCAAAAACAATTGTTGATACAGCAAGTCAAGTTGTTTCTAATACTCTTGATGTAAACCCAGTAATTACAGTTCCTCAAGGTACTAAGATCACTGTGATAGTGAATTCTGATATTAAAATTCCTTCAATGGCTAAGCGTTAAAAATGACTATAAAGAAAATAAATATTCATCTTATTTCTGATTCAACCGGAGAAACTTTAAGCTCAGTTTCTCGTGCAGTATTATCGCAATTTGAAGGTGTAGAATCTCAAGATTTTATTTGGCCTTTAACTAGAAGCAAAGCGCAGTTGGAAAAAGTAATGGAGTCAATTACTAAAAATCCCGGAATTGTTTTATACACAATTTTACAAGATGAACTTATAGAAGTTTTGAAAAATCATTGTTATGATTTACAGGTTCCTTGTATTCCAGTGCTATCTCGTATTATTACAGAGTTCTCAAATTACCTGGGAATGAATATGAATCATACAATTGGTAGACAACATATTTTAGATGAAGAATATTTCTCGCGAGTTGAAGCAATAAATTATACAATTAATCATGATGATGGTCAGTCAACTTGGGATTTGTTCGATGCCGATATTGTTATAGTTGGTGTATCACGAACCTCAAAATCACCAACTTCAGTCTATCTTTCTTGTAGAGGTTATAAAACTGCCAATGTTCCATTTGTTTCAATTGAGACAATTCCAGAAACTTTATATGATTTAAAGAAACCTCTTGTTGTTGGTTTAACGATTAATCCAGAAAAGTTAGTTCAAATAAGACAAAGTCGTCTTGCTTCTATTGGTCAAGATACTCAAACTGATTATATTGATGTTGAATCAGTAAAAGCAGAAGTTGCAGAATCAAGAAAGTTATTTGCAAAACTTAACTGTCCAATAATAGACGTAACAAAAAAATCAGTTGAAGAAACTGCTGCAAGAATAATTCAGTTGGTTCAACAAAAAAGAAATTCTCAAATCTAGAATTTAGATTGCCATCATAATTGCGAGAATTTTAAAATATTATTTCGTCAATCTAATAATGCCAACAGCATATTATTAGTTATAAGATTTTGAAAGCTAAAAAGGTGAAGTTTTTATGATAAATAATTGCAAAATTATATTGCTAAATGTTAAATGAAACTGGCGCTAGATGAATTGAAAAAATATAAATTTACTTACTAAAAAACCATAGATTTAAGCTTTGGTATAATTAATAACTACTAAATTTTCTTTGATAAGATGGTTAAGAGAAATATACTAATTGTTGATGACGAACAAACTCAATGTAAGATTCTTGGGAAATTCATAGGAAACATGGGTCATAACTTTTTAGTTATGAACAGTGGTATGGAAGTTGTAGACTTTTTCATGAATAAAAAGGTAATCGATGGTTTGTCTTGTTACGATATGGATGTTATGCTGCTTGACGTTTCAATGCCAGATATCGATGGATTAACAGTTCTAAAACAAATTGGAGCAATTGAAGGAGATACTCAAGTTATTGTTTTAACTGCTAACAAAGATATTTCAAGAGCAGTCACTGCAATCAATTTGGGCGCAATTGATTATATAGTTAAAGGTGAAAGAGACATTTTTACGCGTGTTGCGGCTTCTGTTAATAACGCAATTGAAAAGAAGAATCTTAAATACCAAGTTTCACATCTAGCAAGAAAAAGTAGAGATCAAGTTGTTTTCTCCGATATTATTGGACAAAGCGATTCTTTACTGCAATCAATTAAACTTGCGAAAAAAGCTGTTAATTCTTCTTTGCCAATTTTAATTGAAGGTGCAAGCGGTTCTGGAAAAGAGTTACTTGCTCGTGCAATTCACGGTTCAAGCTTAAGATCGGGAAAACCATTTATTATGGTGGAATGCGATTTGCTAAAATCAAATACTGTTGAAGAAGAATTATTTGGTTCTGACAAGCCATTGACTGAAGGAATGACAAAAAATCTTGGTAAAATTCGTGAAGCAAATAATGGAACAATTTTTTTCAAGAAAATTGATTCCCTAAGATCAGATTTGCAGGTAAAAATTTTGCGTTTTCTTCAAGAAGGTGAATTTGAACCAGTTGGATCAAGAGCGCCGGTCAGAGTAAATGTACATGTAATTTCTTCAACCAATC
>VHBV01000083.1 GCA_016882165.1 Candidatus Pelagibacterales bacterium | reverse complement strand
TATAGCCCCTTAAATTATTTATAATGCTTCGTTGCTTTTTTCGCCATAGGCTCAAAGACAACTCGCAACTGGGATTGCGTCGCCAAAAAAAATTTGGCTCCTAATCCCGCTTCCGCTAAAAACAATCACCAAAAAATTGGTACTTTTTTTATTGCGAAAGAAAAATAGAAATGCGAAAATCTCTTTAATTTCTAAGCTCAAAACAATTAACTTTCAATTCAATTTTTCAAAAATCAGATGATTAAAATTACTTTTCCTGACCTCTCAATTCGTGAATTTGAGAAAGGAATCAGTGGTCTTGAAATTGCTAAGTCAATTTCAATTTCTTTAGCAAAATCGGCTTTGGCAATTAAGTTAAATGATGAATTGCGTGACTTGTCTCACAAAATTGAAAATGATGCAAAAATTGAAATTATTACGCCAAAAAGTGGTGCTGATGCTTTGGAAATTATTCGTCATGATGCCGCCCATATTATGGCTGAAGCAGTGAAAGAACTTTATCCAGAAACTCAAGTTACAATTGGTCCTGCAATTGAAAATGGCTTTTATTATGACTTTGCTCGCAAAACACCGTTTTCTTTGGAAGATTTAGAAAAAATTGAAAATAAAATGCGTGAAATTGTGAAACGCAATGAAGAAATCACACGTGAAGAATGGACTCGTGATGAAGCGGTAAAATTTTTTGAATCAATTGGTGAAAAATACAAAGCTGAAATTATCGCCTCAATTCCAACAAACGAATCAATTTCACTCTACCGTCAGGGTAAATTTATTGATCTTTGCCGTGGTCCACATGCTCCCAATACTTCACATATAAAACACTTCAAATTAATGAAGTTAGCAGGAGCTTATTGGAGAGGTGATTCAAATAACGAAATGCTTCAACGTGTTTATGGCACAGCGTGGGAAAGTGAAGAAAGTTTAAAAAATTATCTTCATATTTTAGAAGAAGCAGCAAAAAGAGATCATCGTAAACTTGGACGAGAGATGGGTTTGTTTCATGTTCAAGAAGAAGCTGTTGGTTCAGTTTTTTGGCATCCTAAAGGCTGGACAATTTTCAGAGAAATTGAAAATTACATTCGCCAAAAACTTGAAAAAAGCGGATATGTTGAAGTAAAAACTCCACAAATGGTTGATAAAATTTTGTGGGAAAAATCGGGTCATTGGGAAAAATTCCGTGAAAATATGTTTGTTGCTGAGAGTGAAGAAAGAACTCTTGCCATCAAACCAATGAACTGCCCATGCCATGTGCAAATTTTCAATCAAGAATTAAAATCTTATCGTCAATTGCCATTGCGTATGGCAGAATTTGGTTCTTGCCACAGGAATGAATCTTCAGGCTCACTTCATGGAATTATGCGTGTTCGTGGATTTACTCAAGATGACGCTCATATTTTTTGCGAAGAAAATCAAATTAATGAAGAAACCATAAGTTTTTGCAACCTACTAAAAGAAGTTTACAACGATTTTGGATTTGAAAAAGTTGATGTAAAATTTTCAACAAGACCAGAAGTAAGAGCTGGATCTGATGAAACTTGGGATAAGGCTGAAGGAGCTTTAGCAGAAGCAGTAAAAAAAGCTGGTCTCAATTATGAAATCCAAGAGGGAGAAGGTGCTTTTTATGGTCCAAAACTTGAGTTTCAGTTGACTGATTCAATTGGTCGAAAATGGCAATGCGGCACATTGCAAGTTGACTTTATTTTACCAGAAAGACTTGATGCAAATTATGTTGCATCAGATGGTAGCAAGAAAAGACCTGTTATGTTACATCGCGCAATTTTAGGCAGTTTTGAAAGATTTATTGGAATTTTAATTGAAAATTATGCCGGTAAATTTCCTCTTTGGCTTGCCCCAATTCAAATTGTTGTTGCAACAATTACTAATGATTCTGATGAATATGCAAAAAAAGTTATCTCTGAATTAAAAGCATCAGGATTTAGAGTTGAAGGCGATTTAGATTCGCAAAAAATTAGTTATAAAATTCGTGAACATTCACTAAAAAAAGTTCCATATATTTTGGCACTTGGGAAAAAAGAAGCTGAAAATAACTCGGTTTCGGTAAGAAAATTAGGTGAAGAAACCCAGAACATAATGTCTCTAGAAGATTTTATTTTAAAAGCACAAAACGAAGTCAAAAATAAAAATGCCTAAATTTATAATAGATAAAAAAAATGATATTTGCTCACTAATCTGCGCTTTTATTTTTCCACCTATTATTTTTGCAATTCTATTTCAGATCTGGAACATTGATTTAAGACAAATTTTATTTGAAAAAAACGAAGATGTTTTATCAATCACTTTTGCAATAAAAACAATAATACATAGCGGCTGGTATTTCTCAAATGACATGGTTGGTTTTCCTCATTTGAAAGAACCATTTTATTTGCATGATTTTCCTGTTCACTCTGACTTCTTAAATTTCACTATTGTGAAATTTTTCAGCTATTTTTCTTCCGATCCATTCTTAATTCTTAATTTATTTTCATCTTAACTTTTAGTTTGGTTTCAACAACCTCTTTTTTAGTTTTACGTCATTTCAAAATTAGTAATTTTTCTGCACTTCTACTTAGCATTTTATTTGCTTTCATGCCTTATCATATGATTCGCAATACCATGCATTTATTTCTTTCAAACTACATGGTAATTCCATTAATCATTATGATTTCTTTATGGATTTTAGAAGAAAAAATGGTTTTAACCAAGAAAAATAATAAAGGACAAATATGCTTTTCACCAAATAAATTTTGTATTTTGGCCCTTTTATTTTGCTTAATAATTTCAAGCACCGGAATTTACTATGCCTTCTACGCCTGCTTTACTTTTGCTTTTGCTTTTTTCTTATTTTACTTAAGGAAAGGATCACTTCTAAATCAAAATTTTCTTGTAACAGCATCACTAGGCTATTTTATTTTCATTATTTTATTATTACTTCACCTTTCTTCCTTTATTTACTGGGCACAAAATGGTTTAAATAAAACAATGGTTTTTAGAGACATTAATGAAGTTTACTCGTTTTCTTTAAAAATAATTTATTTGTTTCTGCCGGTTGATAACCATTATATTCCTTATTTTTCTCACTATATCAAAAGGTTTGATAACTCTATATTAGAGTCAGAGGCTTATTCTGAAAGCCTTGGAATAATTGGTGCATCTGGTTTATTATTCTCATTATTATGGTTACTTTGCAAAAACTTTTCTGAAAAAAAAGATAATATTTTAGAAAAAACAATTTCACGTTTTAACTTAAATGCAAAGGATCAAGAATTTATTTCTAATTTATCATCTCTAAATTTACTCATATTATTATTTGCATCAGTTGGTGGATTGATGATGATTATAGCACTTCCAGTACCGCAACTTAGAAGCCACGCCCGATTTGCAATTTTTATTGCTTTTATATCTCTTTTTATAATTGCTATTATTACTGATAAATTAATTGCCAAATCAAAGAATAGAGTTCTATCCAAAAGCTTTTTTTTATTGATATTTTTACTTGGATTATTTGATCAAGTTGGAAAAATTTCACCCCAGTATTTACAAAAAGAGGAAGAAAAAATAAAAATTAAAGCAGAAAGAAATTTTGTTAAACAAATTGAAAATTCACTACCCCAAGGATCAATTATTTTTCAATTGTCCTAGCCCCCGAAATCACCGCCACTTCGATGGAAAATTTTTAGGCGATTGTTTTTAGAATTAGGCATTAGCGTAATTATTAAAAACCAATTATTTAATAATTCTAAATTGGAGTAAAATTATGAGTAAAAATCAGTATAGCGAAGCTAAGATTTTGGAAATGTTGAAGGAATATAATTACCAAAGACCTCATTCAAGCTTAGGTGGATTGCCACCAAAAATATTTTTAAATCAGCAAAATATTCTTAATATTGATAAGAATAAAAACAAAAATATTTTTGAGGAAATTGTTGGTTAAAAAATTAAAAAGTCTTCACTGAAGTGGCGGCAATTTTGAGGGCTAGGACAAAACTGGTATTAACAATTTTATTCACCACGAATAACTCTGGATAAATATAGAAAATCCCAAATGATTTCACTCAAATCGTTTTGTAGAAAATTTCTCAATTTTTTAAAAATTTTATGCCCAATTTCTCAGACTTCGCAAAGCAGAAACTTCAAGAAAGAAATAATTCTTCTGAGGCGAAATTAGATCTTTCCAAAGTAACCAAAATTTTGCAGGACGATTTGGATCGTCAGATTATTTCGCAAGATAGCGAACTAAGAAAATATTATGATTTTTACAAAGCGCTTGATGATAATAAAAGCTCTTATCAGCAGCAATATGTTGGAGATAATAAAGCCACTAAACAAGGTGAGTTAAGAGATAAAACGCGTGAATTTTTTGGGCAGATAAAAGCAAAATACCCTGCGAATCAAGATGCGATAAATCTGCTAGAGCAAGATTTAACAAAAAAAATCGCTGCAGATGTAGATGAGAGGGTTGCGTTGGCTGTTCCTTACTTGATGTTGCAGACGATAACTTATTTTGATCAGATCGATAAAATTCAAGATCTTGAAAAAAAGGATCACTTTCTAAGTCAGTTTCCAATGAGAACGGCAGATGAATATGCTTGTGTTGGGGGTTTTTCTGCTCGTCTTAATCCAATATTGATGATGCTTAATGCTGAAAATGTGCATTTAAATTCAGCTCATCAATCGGCGGTTTCTTCATCAAATCTCAATAGAGAAGACGGCATTCATCAACAAGCGATGATGAATGCTTTATTTGGAATCAATCTAAAAGATGAACATTATCTTTTTCCGGCAGGAAGATTTACTTCCCAAGAACTGTGGCAAGGCTATTTGAATTATCATGTTAAGTTGCAAGAGCAGTTTTTATCGCAGCAAGAGCAGATAGAAAAAGATGTGACAGATTTAGCGATTCTTTTTGACAAAGGCAAAAATGCTTTAAATTTTTCTAAAAACCTCAAAGAAAAATTTTCTTTAAAAGATACTGATTTCTACAAGTATGACGAAGATTTTATGCCAATCATCGATGATGAAAAAGTTGAGGCAGAGCTAGAAAAAAGAGCCAGCAGTTATTATCCCAAAGGCATAGATCTGCCAATTATTCTTCGAGAAAATGATACTCCAATTAAAGATTTTAATGATTTTAGGACCGCTGAAATCATAAGAGAGATTTTGCACAATCCCACACCTTCTCAATCAGAAAATAGCGTAGCACTTAATTATCTTTGGATAATGGCCGTTAAAGAAATTAATAATTCTGGGGACATCTTGGTTTTACCCAAAACTTCGGAAGCAAATTTACTACAAATGCTTAAAAGCAATGCAAATGATGAAGAAATTAAATCATTCTTTGAAAAGCAAGAGCAGCAATCACTACACGCTCTGGAGCAAATTGCGTCATCTGATAACTCAATCTTATCTCAAGACAAATTAGTTTTAATAAAAGACAAGCTGGTATTTGCGAAGGTTCTGGGCAAAAAAGATTTGTTACTTTACGCTGCAAGAAATGGCTATGTTTCAGCACTCGATATTCTTTTAGGTGATGATAAAATTGATGTTAATCACGCTAACGAAAAGGGCGCCACCGCTTTAATACTTGCCATCCAAAATGGTCACTTAGAAGTAGTTGAAAAACTTTTAGAAGTTTCAGGAATTGAGGTTAATAAAGCTGAACCAAATGGCAACACCGCTTTAATGATTGCCGCAGAAAAAGGTCACTTAGAAGTAGTTGAGAAACTTTTAGCATATAAAAACGAAAATGGGGAACTTTTAACAGATGTTAATCAAGCTAACGTAAATGGCTACACCGCTTTAATAATTGCCGCCAAAAATGGTCACTCAGAAGTAGTTAAGGAACTTTTAGCAGATAAAGACATTGACGTTAATAAAGCTAACGTAA
>VHBV01000082.1 GCA_016882165.1 Candidatus Pelagibacterales bacterium | reverse complement strand
CTGCACAAAAAATTGTTCAAAAACTCGAAACAATAATTCAGTAATGAATAACTCAGAAGAAAAAAGTTGGCAAGAAGTTATAAAAAAGAATCAAGAACTTGGTGATCAAAATTTCATCAAAAAAGATGAATCTTTTCAGCAAGAAGAACAAACCGAAGAACAAGTTAAAAACGAAATAAGTAATAATGACAAAGTTCAGAAAGTCATAGCAAATTTAAAAAAAGTTATTTTCCCAAAAAATAATCAACAAAGAAATTTAAGCAAAGAAGTTGGCGGACTTGAAACAAAAAAATCCAATAGTTTATCTTCAGAAGATATTTGGGACAATAGGTCAGAAGAAGTTGATAAAATGGGTTCAACTGATAATTTTAATACATCAGAAGGCAGATCTTTTCTATGGTGGAAAAAAAGACAGAAAGTTGTTCAAAGAAAATTCAAAGAATTAGCAATTGATGCAATAGCTGGAATTACAATAGCAAAATCAAAAACAACTAAAGTTAAGAAAGATTCTAATTTAACTACAAATAGTGAAGAGAGCTTTGTAAAAAGAGCGGAAAAAAATAAAAGCGATCATAACTCGCTTACAAGATAATTTTACTTAGTTAGAAAATTTCCAGTGGCAAAAGAAACTACGCTAGAATTTTTCGGAGTTTTAGTTGGTTTTTTGGTCGCATCATCATTTTCTTCTTCATCTGAACTTGAAACATAATAATATAAATTTGAATCATGTGATTTAGAAGACTCATCATCTGAACTAACCTCAAAATCTAAACTATCTTGATCTGAAGAAGATAGTGACCATTCTTCTTGCTGTGAATCTAATGTTTTAGGAATGTCTTTGTTTTCGGCAATATAAATATTTTTGTTATTACCTTGATGCAATGCTGAAAAAGCTTCCAATGCTTGATTTGTTTCTGAGTCTTCTAATTGTGATAAGTAATTTGGATCAACGCTAAAGCTAACTTCTGCACCTATAAAAATTTGATTATTTTCATCATCATATATTTCTGTCGACTCTATTATAGATGTTTCTATAGAATTTGTAATATTCTTAGTTGAGTTTCTTTTTTCTGAAAACAAATACCCTCCGCAAAAATTAAGTAACTAATATAATTTTAGAAACTGTTAGCTAATTATTTTCATCTCGAGCGAAATAACTATCTCAATAGGTAATATCTGAGCAAAAACTTCTGAGACCATTGGTTTTAAAACTCAGAATAACAATTATTGTTTACGGTATAATTGCCAGAATTAATTTTAAAATAGAAAATTTTTAATCGACTTGATCTAACTTTAAAATAAGAAAGATAAAGTTGTTTTTATCTTATTTATAAATCTCAAATATTCTTCTATAACAAAAGAACACAATTTTTCTTTATTATATTGCGGCTAGTTTTTCTATAAACTGTCTAAACCAACTATTTTTGACTTCAAAACCATCTTTAATTCTTTCTCTCAAATACATATTTTTCAAAAATACCATCATTCCTAAACAAGAAGAATATGTTGGATTCAAGATTTCCGATGGAATTCCCTCTGGTTTAGTCGGATAACCAATACGCACATTCTTTCCAAAAATTTCCGAAGCTAATCTATCAATACCAACTGTTGACGTAACTCCTCCAGTCAGTACTACGTTTCCTATAATATCAAGAGGAATTCCAGCTTTTTGCAAGCTCTCTTTGGTAAGCTCAAACATCTCTTCTAATCTAGCTTTTATTATATCACGAAATTCTAAACGATTTATATTAACCATTTCTGGACCTTCTTCAAAATCAAGAATTTTTAGTTTTATCAACTCTTTTTCTTCAAGAGGACTTATCAATAAAGAGTTGTTTAGACTTTTTATTTTTTCAGCTAACTCAAACTTAATATTAAGTATTGTTGAAATATCTTTTGTAATATGTATTCCACCAATATTTGAGCTTCCTACATAAAATAATTTTTTAGATATTATAACACAAAAAGATGTTGAACTTCCTCCAATATCAATAAGCAAAGTTCCAAGATTGTTTTCATTTTCAGTTAAACAAGAAAGAGATGAAGCATAAGGTTCAACAACATAACTATTAATTGAAAGCTGACATCTTTTAAGACAGTTTTCAATATTTCTAACCGTATTATAAGAAGTTGAAACTACATGAAATTTAGCATGTAATTTATCTCCTGACATATAACGAGGGTTTTCCACTACAGGCAAATCATCAAGATTATATTGCAAAGGAATTAAATGTATGATTTCACGATTTTTCTTTCTAAACTCGCTACGAACCATATTGGCTAAATTTCCAATGTCAGAAAATTTCACTATGTCTGACGCAACTTTAACACTAACGTCTCTTCTAGTTGACTTGACCTGATTTCCTGAAATTCCAACTAAAAGCTTATCAATATTTAAGCCTGCCATTCTTTCTGCCTCAGCAACAACACTTGTAATTGCTTTTTGAGCCATTTTCATATCTGAAACAACACTGCCAACTATACCTTTTGACTCTTTATGACCATATCCCAAAATTTCAACATGACCAGAATTAATTGAGGCAATAAGACAAACAACTTTGGAAGAACCAATATCAAGGCAAGCAACTATTTTTCCTTTTTTAAAATTCTTTGTCATTTAATTAATCTATATATTTGAAAATCTATATTTTTTACAGACTTTTTATTTCTTTAACAATTGAATCACCATATTCAAGATAAATTTTCCCTTCAACTCTCAAATCTATCACACTTAAACCAACTATAGCACCTTGCATATTATAAATTTTTAACAATCCATTCCATGCTTCACTAATGTTACTTTCTGGAAGTTTTATCAACAAACCATCATCAAGTCTTATATCCCATCTTCTACCACCAATCCAAGTTGCTGAGTAAACTTGCGAACTTAAATTTGGATCAATTGCAAAAATATTAAACAAAGACTTAACATTACTTGTACCACCTTCTCCTGATAATATCAAAAGATCTTTAAATTCTTCTACATCTTGTACCAAAACAATATTACCATCTTTATCTGCTACATATTTTTCATCATCTTTATGCCATATTGCAAATGGTTCATATTCAGTAACCGAAATACTAATAGAATTTGGCATATTTCTTGTTATAACAACTTCATTAATCCAAGGCAGTTTTTCTTTTATTTTTATTACAATTTTTTTAATTATTGGCTGATAAGCATCTTCTTTACTATTTTCAATAAAATTGTAATGATCTTTTCCAATCTCATTTACAATTGCGACTATTTCAGATTCAGAAGTTCTTTTATTACCTATAACTTTTACTTCTGTAAATTGATGATTATCTAGATGTAAATATCTTAAAAAATAAAAAGAAGACTTACGATAAACTTCATCAAAATATGCTGGTTTTATAATTTTAGCACCAGAAATAAGAGCTAAAATTATCAAAAGAAAAATAAGAAAAGCTTTTATTAAGAACGGCAAAACAACATAGTTAAAAAAGTTTCTTATTTTTCTTAACAATCTATTGCTAAGAAAAAAGTCACTGATTTTTTCTTTAAACTTTCCAGTCATGCCAAAAACAAAATTTGATTATTAAGCTTTAATGGCGCTGTTCAAAAGATATTCAACTATTTCTTCAAAAGAGATTTCAACGTGTTTAGCAATTTTTGGAACCAAAGAAGTAGGAGTGAAACCAGGATGAGTATTAACTTCAAGAAGATAAAAATTATTATCTCCACCATCTTTATTATTTAAAATAAAATCAACTCTACTTACACCTTTACAAGCAAAAGCTTTATGACATTTTTCAGCCAAAGCTAAAACCTCGTTATATTTTTCATCTGAAATTTCAGCTGGCATAATGTAATCTGTCATTCCAGGAGTATACTTACATTTATAATCATAGAATAATCCATGCGGTCTAATTTCAATTGCACCAAGTGATTTATTATCCATAACAGCAACTTGTATTTCTTGACCAGCCAAGTATTTTTCTACTATCATTTCATCACCAAATTTCCACTCATAAGATGAGATATCAAATTTTGTATTCGCCAGAACAACCTCAACTCCTACACTGGAACCTTCATTTACAGGTTTTATAACAAATGGTTTTCCAATTTCAAACATCACTTTCTTATTATTTTCATCATCACCTTTTCTTACAATTCCATATTGAGGAGACTTAATTCCAAAGGTTTGACAAATTTTTCTGGTTAGAATTTTATCCATGCAAATTGCAGAAGCAGTAATTCCAGAATGAGTATATGGAATTCCCATAATATCCAAAAAACCTTGTATTCTTCCATCTTCACCATATTGACCATGCAAAGCATTGAAAATTATATCTGGTTTTACATCTTGAATTTGTTTAAAAATATCACGCGAAAAGTCAATTTTAACAGCTTTATATCCTAAAGAAATTAACGCATTATAAACTGCTTCACCTGATCTTAAAGAAACTTCTCTTTCTGAATTCCAACCGCCAAGTAAAACTGCAACAACTTTATTTTTATCCATAAATTACTTACTTTTTTCCTATTTTTTATTTGAGTTAATATTTATAAGGATTACTTCTTTTTTTATTACTAACTCGAGCTTTTATCTTTAGTAAACTCCAATGCTTTTTTTGCATCACTGGCTAAAGATTTACTTTCATTTAATTCGTCAATTACATATCCACATAACTCTTCAAAAGATACTTTGCTCTGATCTGCAATGTCTTTTAGCTTAGAAAAAGAATCCATAATTTCATTTGGAACATTACCTCCTTTTTCTTTTGATAACCATCTACTTTGAAAAGCTAAAGGGTGAACTCCACTAAAAGAATCGCCAACAAAGAAAGTTACTGGATGTTTTGTACCTGAAAAATCGCAATTAGTTGTAAATTTTTTCACCATATTTAAAAATCTCCTATAAAAGAAACAAAAGATTTGTTAATAAAATCGATCTTTTTGTAAAGCATTTCCTCACCAATTTCGAAACCATTTTCATTAAAAGACAATTTTTTTACTTTTCCACCCATAAGTTCAACTAAAAACTGACCTGAAGCAATATCCCATTCCATTGATGGACGAAAATGTAAATATAAATCTGCTTTACCCTCAATAATTCTAAAAAACTTTACTGCTGAAGAAAGCCTTTCAACTGCAAAATTATTTATATAGTCTGGATAAAATTGATTTAAATATTTTTCAATATCGCAATCTTTCGTTCTGGCGCTTGTGATAATTTTCAATATCTTTTTTGACTCAGAGTGGTCGAAAAATGAAGTATAAGTTTTTTTGTGTCTATCTTGTAAAACTAGGTTGTTATTAGAATCCGAGAAGGCAATTTTGCCATTTTCAAAAAGCGGAGCATAAATTAAACCAAAGACCACTTTTTTATCTTTGATTAGAGCAATGTTTAAAGCAAATTCAGAACTTCCTTGAATAAAACTACTGGTTCCATCAATTGGATCTACAAGCCAAAAAATGTCATTTACTTCACGCAAATTTCCTTCTTCACATACAACTTCTATTTCTGGAAAATTATTAGTCAGCTTTTGATGAATAAATTTACTAACTTCAATATCAGCACTTGTAACCTTTGAATTGTCAGGCTTTGTCATTACTTTAAAATCACCAGAATTTTGAGCTCTAACAGCTATTTCTCCAGCTTCAAAAGCAATCTCAACTATTTTCTCAATTTGCGCTTCATTAAAATAAGACATTAAAATTAACCCTGAATTTCTTTATATTCAGCAGCCAATTCCATATAATTTTCGGCAGAAGTTTTAATGTAATCCAATTCTTTTTGATTTAAATCACGAAAATATTTTGCTGGATTTCCTGCCCAAATTTGTCCAGATTTAACAACTTTTCCTGGAGTCAAAACTGCTCCTGCCGCAAGCATTCCATATTTTTCAACACGAGCCAAATCCATAACAATTGATCCCATACCAATAAAGGCATAATCTTCAATGATACAAGCATGAAT
>VHBV01000081.1 GCA_016882165.1 Candidatus Pelagibacterales bacterium | reverse complement strand
TAATCTTTCGTAGAGCTTTTTAATATTCAGATCTTCAATTGATTTACCTGAAATTGCAGATAAATTTCCACCTAAAATGTGATAAGTTCCTTTATAGTTTCCCGCTCTTTCAATTGCCCACAAATCAGCAACTTCTTCAACAATACAAATTATAGATTTATCTCGTGTTTGATTTGAACAAATTGAACAAATAAGACCTTCATCAAGATTATCACAAATTTCGCAATTATGAATATTATCGTGCAAAGATTGCATTGCTTTTATAAGTGGAAGCAAGGTTTTTTCTTTGTTATTAGCTAGGTTTAGTATTATTCTTTTCGCAGCTCTTGGACCAAGACCCGGAAGTTTAGCAATAATTTTGCTTAAACTTTCAATAACGTTTTTTTCCATATTATTTTCTCAAAGCACATTCAGCTTCAACAATATACTTGTATGTTACAAGTTGTTCCAGACCTACAGGACCTCTAGCATGCATTTTACCAGTTGCAATACCAACTTCTGCTCCAAGACCAAACTCACCACCGTCAGCAAACTGAGTTGAAGCATTATGCATAACAATTGCTGAATTTACTCTAGATAAGAACTTATCAGCTGATTTTTGTTCTTCAGTTATGATGCTTTCAGTATGAGAAGATCCATAAATTGAAATATGTTTGATTGCTTCATCAATATCTTTAACAACTTTTATAGAAATTATTTTATCCAAATATTCGGTATAAAAATCTTTTTCTATTGCCAGTTTAATTCTTGCATCAATTTTAGTTGATTCTTCGTCTCCTCTCATCTCGCAACCCATATTAGATAAATCAGCAGCAATTAAAGGCAAAATTCTTTTGGCAATTTTGTGATCAACCAACAAAGATTCTGTTGCACCACAAATTCCAACTCTACGCAACTTAGCATTCAATAAAATTTTACGAGCCTTTTCAAAATCTGCTTTTTCGTGGATATAAGTGTGACAATTACCATCAAGATGACGAAATACTGGTATTTTTGTATGATCCATAACTGCTTTGATAAGAGATTTTCCTCCTCTTGGAACTACAACATCAATGTAATTTTCCATTTTTAGAAGTTCAGAAACATATTCTCTTTCAGTATTTGAAACCAAAATTACTGCATTTTTATCTAAAGAAAAATTTTCCAAAGCTTCGCGATAGATGTCGGCTAAAACTTTAGAAGAATTAATACTGTCTGAGCCGCAACGTAAAATAACTGAGTTACCTGATTTTAATGACAATGCAGAAATATCAGAAGTTACATTTGGACGAGATTCAAAAATTGCCAGTAAAACACCCAAAGGAATTGTAGTTCTTTTTATATGAAGACCATTATCTCTTTTGGTTTCATATAGTATTTTACCAACTGGATCAGCGAGTTTAGTAACTTCTTTAACTGAATTTGCTAAAGCTATAATTCTATTTTCATCTAAAACAAGACGATCAATTTTTGCATTATCAAGCTTATTTTCTTTAGCAATTTTTACATCTTTTTGGTTTGCTTTAATAATTTTTGGCGCATGTTTCTTAATTAATTTAGCAGCTTCAAGCAAAACCTGATTTTTAGTTTCAGCATCAAGATTAGCAATATCAAAAGATGCCCTTTTAGAATCAGAGCAAATTTTTAAAACTTTTTTTTCTATCTCATTCATAGAGCAAAAATACCTATTTTAAATTGCAAAAAAATTGGCAACACAATCATTATAAATAAAACTGCAAAAGGAATTAAATTTAAACTTAATTCAAAATTTGTTAAATCTTCTTGTTTATTTTGATTATAGTTTTCATCAGAAGATTTGATGTTTTTAGTGTTTCCTTCGATCTTAGATAGAAGGAAATAAGATAGTTTACAACCCAAAACAAAGATGAAAAAGAAGTTCAAAACAAAAATAATTCCTATCCAAAGTAACTCTTTCTGGAAAATAGCCTTAATTACAAAAAACTTTTCATATAATGAAATTGCCGGAAACAAAGGCAAAACATTGAGCAAAGCAAATATCAAAAAGATGCTACTAATTTTTAAATTATCAAACATTCCTTTTATTGAACTTAATTTTAATTTTTCTATGTAAAAATTAAAATTCGAAAAACTTAATAAAATTAAAATATTTGATAAAGCAGATGAAACTATTGGTAAGTAAATTTTAGAATTATCAAAAGAAGCAAAAATAGTAATTGAAATTGCTGAAAGTAAAATTTGATTTGAAATTAAATAAAAGAAAGAGGCTTTCAGATTTTTTGAAAAAATCATCAAAACTGCGTTTATCAAAATAATTGTAAAAACTATGACTAAAAAATAATGAAAAATTGATGAAACTATTAAATTAGAAGCAGATGAAGCAAAGATGGTTTTGAGTATTTTGGTAAAAATTACCAAACTTCCAAAACCACTTATTACAAAAAACGAAATATATATTAGAGCAATATTTGAGCTTTTAAAAGATTGATAAAATAGGTAAGGAATTAAAAAAATGAAAAATAGAGCTACAAAATATAAAACTAGAAGGTTCAAGTGTTGAGAATTGTTTTGTAAAAGAAAACTTACATTACCAAAAAATTTATCATTTAAAACTACAGCCACAAAAAATAAAAAACTTTGTAAGTAAAAAGAAAGTTTTGGAATAATGCAAAGTTTAGAATTTTTTTCGTATAGAAAATCTTTAGCAAAAAAATGATTCAATAATAGCAAAAAACTGTAAAAAAACAGTGTTGTTAAAAGATTATTTGAAATTATTAAACAGTTTAGCAGCGCAAAAGAGGCGGTTATTTTTAGTTTTAAATTATCAGTTATTTCTTCTTGAAGAAACTTAGAAATTTGATTTATATGAAAAACAAAAGTTATCCAAATTAAACCCAGTGATAGAAGCAAAAGAAAGTTTAATTTATCAATATTAAAACCAAAAGTTGTGTTAGAAAATAAGTTAAATATTTCCAAGTTAGCGCCTTTATTAGCATAAGCACTTAAACCAAAAAGATTCATTAAAAACAAAACTGGCAAAAGTTTAAAAATCATTTTATTCAATTTGCTGCTACGAGAAAATCCGATAAAAAAGTAACCAAAAACTGGAATTACTGAATTTACGAAAAGTAAAAACATATTTTTTATTTGTTTTTTATCACTGTAGTAAAAGCGATAAGATTAAGGAATTAGTGATAATGCAAATTCTAAAGACAAATTCTTAAGAAAATCTGAAGATGCAAATAAAAGAATAATTACAGCGAATAATAGTAAAAATGATGCAATATTTGAAAAATTATTCTCTGATTTTTCTTCTTCAATTTCTATCATTTCAAATAATTTCAGAGAAGTAAAAACGTAAGAAAAGTTTGAAATAGCAACAATCAAAAATAATAACGGTAAATAAATAGAGTCAAAAGCAGCTTTTATTAGATACCAATTTGAGAAAAATAAAAAAGAAAGAGGAAAAGCAGATAAAAAAAATAATAAAATTTTGATTGGAAAGAAAAATGAAGAAAAGTTTCTTTTTAAAATAAAAAATACTTGTCCTTTATTGTCAGTTTTTTCTTCAATTAAAGAAAAAATAAAAAAGAAAGCTAAATTAATGAAAAAGAAGTTAATTATTGTGAAAAATAAAGATTGTAGCGAGTAAAGATTGGAAATTGCCAATGTAACAAAAACAATCGCTAGATTATTGCAGATAATGTGCTGAAAGAAGTTTTGATAAGAGTTTTGCTTTCTTAGTTGCAGCGCAAAATAAGAAACTAAAGATAATGAAAGAAAAATTAAAAATGGTGCAACTTTACCCAATAATTCAATAGTTAAATTTCCAAAAAAAACATATGAAAATTTTAGAGTTAAGAAAATTGCTACAGCTGATTTAACAAAATATAGCTCCGATAAAAAAAATTTAGAAGTTTTGCTATTTTCTGATTTAAAGGAAAAATAAGGAAAAAGCATTTTAGACAATAAAGCCAAAATGATGATTGCAAAAAACACAATCATAAAACTAAGTTGAGAAGGCAAAATTAGAGAAATATTTTCCGCAATTGCGCTAATATTACTTTCAGAAAAAATAATCTGACTTACTAAAAGTAAAAACAAAATCAAAATTGTTACCAGAGAATTGAATAAGAAATATCTCCAATTATTTCTGTTTTGATTTAGTAAAATCTCAGCCAACGCAAAGATAGTTAATATATAAATTTCTACGAAAATAATTATATTAAAAAAACTATCAGCGGTAAAAATTCCAGCTATAGCAAAAAATTGAAAAAGATAAAGTTGATAAAAAACAATTTTATTTTTTTCTTCTAAAGAGTTTTCAAAGTCTTTTGTGAAAAAAAAGAAAATTATTGATTTCGTAAAAAAGGCAAGAAGTAAGAAAGTTGCACCAATTGCTGAAATTGAGAACTCAAGACCAAGAGAAATCTGTCCCAAATCAAAGTTATTAGATATGTTTTTATATGCCAAAACGTTAAGAAGATTTTGACATGACAAGGCTATCAGTGATAAGCTTGTTAAAACAATTGTAGTGACAACTATTTTCTTTTTTGGAACAAGAAAGCTAAATAAAGAAGCAATTAGCGGTAAAAAAATTATTAGATAAGCGTTGCTAATTGCGCTCATTTTTCTTCTTCATTAAGGAAACAAATTCTTCAAATAGATAGAAGCTATCATCTGGTCCTGGAGAACTTTCAGGGTGATATTGCACTGAAAAAGCTGAGCCATCTTTTAAACTCAATCCTTCTACTGTTTGATCAAACAAGGAAATATGAGTAATTTCAGCATTCTCTGGCATTGATTTAGCATCAACACAAAAACCATGGTTTTGACTAGTGATTTCTACTTTTTTGGTTTTTAAATTTTGAACAGGATGATTTGCTCCACGATGGCCTTGATGCATTTTAGAAGTTTTAGCACCAATTGAAAGCGCAAGAAGTTGATGGCCTAAACAAATTCCAAAAAGAGGAATTTTGTTTTTTAGAATTTCTTGAATTACAGGAATTGCATATTTACCAGTTTCAGCAGGGTCTCCAGGGCCGTTTGATAAGAAAACACCATCAGGGTTGTGGCTTTTAATTTCTGCAAAACTTGCTTTTGCTCCAACAACTTCAACATCACAACCAGCTTCTGTTAAACAACGCAAGATATTAAGTTTAGCACCATAATCAATAGCAACGACTTTTAGCTTTTTTTGTACCGAATCATTATATGAGTTTGCGTCTTGAATCCACTTTGCTTCATTTCCCCAATTATAATTCTTATTTTGGCTAGCACTTTCTGCAAGTTCAATTCCGTCTAAATCTGGGGTTTTGTTAATTTGTTCAACAGTTTTTTTAATTAAAGCATCATCAATATTATCTTGGTAAACTATAGCAACAGTTTTAGCACCTTTTAGCTTGATAAGTTTAGTAATTTTTCTGGTATCAATACCTGAAATTCCTGTAAGGTTATTTTTAATTAACCATTCGTTCAAATGAGACTCAGAGCGATAATTGGAAGGATTAGTAATTGGTTCTCTAATTATCAGGCCACAAGCTTTAGGATTTTCAGATTCAATATCTTTACTATTAGTACCAATATTTCCAATATGTGGGAAGGTGAAGTTTATTATTTGTCCAGAATAAGAAGGATCAGTTAGAATTTCTTGGTAACCAGTAATTGCTGTATTGAAGCAAATTTCACCAGTTGTTGTGGCTTTTTTACCAATTCCATAACCGTAAAAACAAGAGCCATCAGGAAAAATTAAGGCAGCATTTTTGGTTGCCTGATAAAAATTATTTGAACCTTGCATTGATTTTGTGAGATTTAGTTTTGAATTATTTTCCTAATTTTGGCTATAAAATCTTCAATGACAATAATAATTTTAGGAAATTTTGGGTAATGATCTATTGGATGATTAACTAACTATTTTATTACAATCCCAATCTCTGTCAGAAGCACTTTATTTGTGGAAATCTCTTTATAATTCTAAGTCATTGAGAGCT
>VHBV01000080.1 GCA_016882165.1 Candidatus Pelagibacterales bacterium | reverse complement strand
AGAACCATCTTTGCTTGGTAAGTCACGAATGTGGCCGAAAGATGCCAAAACTTCGTAGTCTTTGCCTAGATATTTACCTATTGTTTTTGCTTTTGCTGGAGACTCTACAATTAAAAGATTTTTCATCTGTTATTTTTTAAAAATTAAGGACACCGCTACAATAATCAAAGCAAAACCAGCGACGTGATTCCATTTTAGTTTTTCACCTAAATAAAAAACTGAAAAAAATGCAAATACTGTAAGAGTAATAACTTCTTGGATTGTTTTTAACTCAACAGCACTAAATTGCGAATATCCAAAACGATTCGCCGGAACTTGAAAAATATATTCTGGCAAAGCAATTAACCAACTAATTAAAATCACTTGCCACAATTCAACTTCACGAAACTTTAGATGACCATACCAAGCAAAGGTCATAAAAATATTGGAAATTGTCAGCAAAATGATAGTATACATTTATTTTAAACTGTTCTTCTTACAATTCTGCCTTTAGTCAAGTCATAAGTTGTCATTTCAACTTCAACTTTATCACCTTTTAGAACACGGATCTTATTTTTTCTAATTTTTCCTGAAGCATGAGCAGTGATAACATGTCCATTTTCAAGTTCTACGCGGAAAATTGTGTTTGGTAAAACCTCAACAACTATTCCATTCATAGTAAGTAAATCTTCTTTTGGCATTTAAAAATATTTATAGGTTAAAGATAAATTTGGCTGTTGTATAAAATCCTAAAAAGTAAAATTCAAGCTAATGATTCTTAACTTAAAGAATCTGAAACACCCAAAATATGACAAATTGCACTTGTAAGCTCTGATCTATTAAGAGTATAGAAGTGAAAATCCTTAACACCTCCATTACGCAAAATTCTGCAAAGCTCAACTGCAACTATTCCGGCAATTAATTGTCTAGTATCTTGTTTTTCATCAAGACCATTAAAAACTTCATTCATCCATTTTGGAATTTTCGCTCCACACATTTTTGCAAAGTGCTTTGTTTGCTTAACATTACTCACTGGCAAAATACCTGGAACAATTGGAACATTAATTCCTGATTTATGACATTTATCAACGAATCTAAAATAGACATCAGAGTCAAAGAAAAACTGAGTTATAATACGGTCAGCTCCAGCATCAACTTTGCGTTTTAGGTTATCAATATCTTCTTCAAAACTTTTTGCCTCTGGATGTTTTTCTGGATATCCCGCTACTGAAATTTCAAAATCTGCAATTTTTTTAATACCCGCAACCAATTCATTAGCATACTTATAGCCATCTGGATGAAGTTGGTAATTTGGGCTGGAAGCAGGCATATCACCACGCAGAGCGACAATATGACGAACACCAATTTGCCAGTAATTATACAGAATTTCATGTATTTCTTCTTTTGAAGCTGCAATGCAAGTTAAATGAGATGCTGGCTTTAAAGTAGTATCATCAATGATTCTTTTAATTGTATGGTGCGTTCTTTCACGAGTTGAACCTCCAGCTCCATAAGTGACTGAAACAAAAGTTGGATTAAGATTTTTTAATCTGGAAATTACTTCCCATAATTTTGTCTCCATTTCATCTGTCTTTGGCGGAAAAAATTCAAATGAAACATTTATCTCGCTTTTATTTAAAACAACTTCTTCAAGTTTATTAGTATAATTTTTCATATTATTTTTGAATAAATCTACTTCCTGGTTTTACAGCTGGAATATCTTTTAAATTTTCAGGAACATTATTTTCATCAAAAGTCTGCACTTCAATTTGTAGAAGAGAAATAACTGGAACTTTCATTTTTTGTTCCAAGTTTCTATCATTTGAGCGATCAACCAAAGAACATTCAGCAACAACTTTTGCACCAAATTTTTCAACTAAAGCATAAGTTTCCAAAGAAGATTTTCCAGTTGTAATAACATCTTCAACAACCAAAACTCTTGATTCTTTTGGCAATTCGAAACCTCGACGCAATTCAAATATACCATTAACTCTTTCACAAAAAATTGTCTCTAAGCCAAGTTGACGCCCCATTTCATAACCAACAACAACACCTCCCATCGCCGGTGCTACAACAATATCAAAGAAGTTTTTACCTAATCTTTCTTCAACTTTTTCTGCCAAAGCGCTACAAAGTTTTTCTGCTCTTTTTGGATTCATCAAAACTCTGGCACACTGCATATAAGTATCTGAATGCAATCCAGAAGATAATATGAAGTGACCTTTTAAAATTGCTTTAGAATCAGCAAATTCTTGCAAAATTTCTTGCTCTTTAAGACTCATAACTGTTAATAATTGGCATTTATAATTAGAATTTCTTAGTTAATTACAACTAAACGATAGCTTTCATCTTGAGTTGCCGTAAGCTGTTACCTCGTTTTATCACGAACTGTCATCCTGAGCGTAAGCGAAGGATCACAGAAATTGGAAATCCGAGTTACAACTACTGAGATCCTTCGCTTACGCTCAGGATGACAGTTCGTGATAAATTTAGGTGAGTATAATACGTTTTAACAAAGAAAATATTAAAAATCTCCAAATTAAAATAAAACCTCTAAACTATGCAAGATAAAAAATCTTATATTGAATCAGCCAAGAAAACTATTCAAACGGAAATTGAAGGATTGAATTCTTTATTTTCTTGTTTCGATGATAATTATGTGAAAGCAATTGATTTAATTTTAAATTGCAAAGGAAGAGTAATTCTGAGCGGTATGGGAAAATCAGGACATATTGCCAATAAAATTGCAGCCACTTTAGCCTCAACTGGCACTCCATCTTTTTTTATTCACCCAGGTGAAGCAAGTCATGGTGATTTGGGTATGATTACAGCAGAAGATGTTGTAATTTTGCTTTCAAATTCTGGAGAAACTAAAGAGTTAAAAGACATTGTTTTTTATTGTCGTAGATTTGAAATTCCTATAATTTCAATGGTTAGAAGAGCTGAATCTGAACTTGTAAGATCAAGTACTATATCTTTTGTTTTATCAAAAATTCCAGAAGCCAACTCTGTAAAAGCACCAACTACTTCAACTACAATGATGCTAGCTTTAGGTGATGCAATTGCAGTAAGCCTAATTGATGCTAAGGGTTTTAATGAAGAATCTTTCGGAGTATTCCATCCAGGAGGAAAACTTGGAGCTGCTTTCATTCGCGTAAAAGAAATTATGAGAAGCGGGTCAGATGTTCCTGTTGTTGAAGAAAATACAAAAATGTCAGAAGTATTGCTTGAAATGACCTCAAAACATTTAGGTTGCACTTCAGTCATTAATTCATCAGGAGAACTAATTGGTATAATTACCGATGGCGATTTAAGAAGACATATAAGCTCTGATTTTTTAAAACAAAATGCCAAAGAAACAATGACTGCAAATCCAACTTTGATTGATCATAATATGCTTGCTGTTGATGCAATTGCACTGATGAACAAAAAGTCAATTACTAGCCTGTTTGTTGTTGATGAAGAATCAAATAATAAAAAAGTTATTGGTATACTTCATATTCATGATTGTCTTAGAATTGGAGCAGCTTAGTTTTTAGAAAATCATAGGTTTTTTTATTAAATATTTTTTTAATATTTGAAATTCTTTTCTTCCAGCTAATAAATTTCAGTTTATTCAATAAACCAATTGACGTTTGAAACATTTTATCATCCAACACCAACCTTTCAGATTACTCAAACTCAATTCCAACAATCATAATCAATGACGGAAATGGCAATAATTTTAACCTTGCAGCCTTTCCTGATTTTTCTTCTTTGTTTAGCAGCGAAAAAACAGATGTATTTGACCAATTTACCACAAATTTCTTAGATTCTGCTCTTGTGCCATTTGATTATGATCTTGAACAATTTAACCAATTTCTAAACAACAATCAGCTTTCCTTAAATGATTTTAAAAATGAATTTGGTGAAAATGTTTTGGGAAGTGAACTTGATTCTGAATTTAACTTTTCTTCATCTTTTGATAAATATTTTGAACAATCTTTTTTAGATGATTTGAATCTTAATTCAAACTTGTTTGATGTTGAAATAACTACAACTGGCGGCAATTATGAAGCTAATTTCTCTGTTAAAAGCGAAGAGTTAGATTTTGAAGAACCTAATTTGCAGAATTATAACATCTCCGACAGAGAATATGTTGAATTCACTTTAAATGACGGAAGTTTGGAAGAATTTTTGTTTGATCAGGGTTATAAAAATATTAAAAGCTTTGATTTTAGATTGAGAATTCAATCATTTTGAAACAGAAAATAACTTAAAATTGACATCAAATTATTTGAAAATAGTTTAGAAATTAATCTTTTTTATCACCAAAAATAAGAATCAGAAGCATGAAAATTACCAATCTTCTTTATATTAAAAACAACGAACCTCTCCATAATTTAGTTGATTGTTTTGAGAAATTGCTGCTTTGTTTTAAGACAACCTGTTTAAACGAAAAAACTTTTCTTAGATTAGAAAATAAAAACTATATGAAAAAAACGCTAATTTTATTTCCATTGATATGCTGTTTTTTCTTGTCATCTTGTTTTGATAAAAGCACCGAGAAACGTGATAAATATAGAAAACTAAACAAAATAGCACTTTCTTACTTTAAAGAAAAAAACTTTGAAAAATCTTTAGAATATTCAAGCAAGGCTTTGGATTTAAAGTATAAGGATGATGATGAATTTTTAACATCTAATCTTCTAAAAGCTGAATCACTTTACAAACTACATAAATTCAACGAATCTTTAGAATATTTTGATAAAGCTTATGAAGTAGTTAAAAGAAGAGATGATTTGAGGGGTATGGTTGCTAACAATGAAGGTGATAGTATGTTTTTTATAGCATACTCAATAGCAGAAGAATTTTATGGAGATATAGAAAAAGCAAAAGAAATTTTGCTAGAGTCCCTAGATTATGAAGAAAATAATTTTTTTATATACACTAGACTTGGTTTTTTAGAGGCCATATATTTTAAAAACACCAAAAAATCTTTAGAGTATTTTAATAAAGCAAAGGAATTAGATCCAGTTAATTTTGATTTAGATCCTGAAGATTTAATAAAAAAAATAAAATCTTCTAAAGATACTTATGTTAATTATTTGCAAAAATTTCTATAAACCATAACTCCAAAAAGCCATGACAAACGCTCAAACCCAAAATAAAAATGATATTGCAACAATCAGATTTGATGTTGATGAATATGATAATATTATTGTTCAAACTTATCTTCCAAGTGGAAATGTTGAAACTCAAAGCACCACTTCTTTTTTATGGGAAGGTTTTATAAATAGTTTAAAAAATATGGGAGTTTTAGGTGATATTAATAAACTGAAAGAAAGAGAAGTTTATTATGAAACTAAATTTAACAGTGATGTTTATTGGCTTAAAAGCCAAAATTTAAGCTTTGAAGATGCTAGGAAAGCGGCATTAGCAATTTCTGCCACAGACTTTGTTGTTGAAAAAGAATTAATCCCAGCAGCCTTTAACTCTATTTATAATTCAGATACTCCAACTGAAATCGGCAACACAACCATTGACTTCGTTGTAACAAAAATTTCCGATCAAATTGATGATAGCGATATTTTTGCAAATGCAATTCGTGATGCAATGGTTTCTGGCTTGCCAAAAGAGAATGACATTTTTATCAATGATCAAGGCGATATTTTTCTTTTAGATAATAACAAACAAATGACAGTAAAGTTATTTTCTGGAAGTGAAAATGTTAACTTTTCAAAAATAAATTCAATTGCAACTGATGCTGCTAAATTGGGCTCAAATACAATTTTCATCAAAGACTCACAAAATGAAAATATAGCTACTTATCAGGTAAAAAACTCAGATTATTTACTAACACTTCTCACAAAATACAACCTCAACACCAACCTTTCAGATTACTCAAACTCAATTCCAACAATCATAATCAACGATGGAAATGGCAATAATTTTAACCTTGCAGCCTTTCCTGATTTTTCTAGTCTTTTAGGACAAGTACAAGGTGATGCGTTGGATCAATTCACAGCCAGCTTCTTAGATTCTGCTCTTGTGCCATTTGATTATGATCTTGAACAATTTAACCAATTTCTAAACAACAATCAGCTTTCCTTAAATGATTTTAAAAATGAATTTGGTGAAAATGTTTTGGGAAGTGAAC
>VHBV01000079.1 GCA_016882165.1 Candidatus Pelagibacterales bacterium | reverse complement strand
AAGTCATTTCTATTTGGTCTTGCTCTAAATAGGGTTTTTCCAAATTCGTGTTACCACAAAAGCGCGTGAGCTCTTACCTCGCGTTTTCACCCTTACCATTTTGCATAGTGTGCGACTAAATCTGTCAAGTTAAGACACAATAAAATCAGCAATCAAAATTGCAGTGGCGGTATATTCTCTGTGACACTTTCCCTGACAAGCTCTATATATTTCAAGCTGTGCCGCCAGCCGTTAGCTGGTATTTTCCCCTTAAAGAGTCCGGACTTTCCTCTTATTTTCAAACAATAAATTGTTAAAATAAGCGATCATCTACTTGCCTTACAAGATTTGGAAAATAAAATACTCCGCCTTTCAAAGCAACTTTTAAAAAACATGAAAACAGTTTTTTCTGGAATACAACCAACTGGAAATTTGCATTTAGGAAACTACTTGGGTTCAATTCGTAATTGGATTGATTTGCAAGATAAGCATAATTGCATTTTTGGTGTGATGAACTTGCATGCAATTACCTTGCCGCAAGATCCAAAAGCGTTGCAGCAAAATGTTTTGGATGCAGCAGCTGTTTATTTGGCTTGTGGTTTGAATCCTAAAAAATCAACTATTTTTGTGCAAAGTGATGTGGCAGAACATGTTGAAATGGCTTGGATTCTTGGAACTTTGACTCCGCTTGGTTGGTTAAACAGAATGACTCAGTTTAAAGAAAAAACTAAACAAAAAACCGTTCAGGTTATGCAAGGATTAAGTCGTGTTAATCAAGTTGTTCAAGATGAAAGCGCCAACCTCGGTCTTTACTCTTACCCAGTTCTAATGGCTTCCGACATTTTACTTTACAAAGCCGATTTAGTTCCAGTTGGTGAAGATCAAAAACAACATCTTGAGTTAACTCGCGACATTGCTGGTGCTTTTAATCGCCGTTTCAAAAATGAATATTTCAAACTGCCTGAGCCAATGATTTTAAAAGAGGTAAAACGTATTATGTCATTGCAAGATGGAAACAAAAAAATGAGCAAATCAGATGAATCTGACTTATCAAGAATTAACCTAAATGATAGTTCAGATTTAATTCTCAAAAAAATTAAAAAAGCTAAAACTGATTCACAAGCCACAATCACTTACGATGAAAATCGTCCAGAAATTTACAATTTGCTTAATATTTTTGCCACTTTTGCAAATAAAGATCCGCAATTAATTGCTGCAGAATATGAAACAGCTGGAAATGGAAAATTCAAAACTGATTTGGCTGAATTGTTGGTTGAGAAATTACGCCCAATTCAAGAAAATCTTAGTAATTTTAAAAAAGACCAAAGTTACATCAAGCAAGTTTTGCGTGATGGTAAATTAAAAGCGCAAGAAATTGCTGTAAATACCAGAAGAGAAGTTTTTGAAATAGTTGGTTTATAATTATGAATAAAGAAATATATCAAATTCCAGTTAATGTAGAAGAAGAAATTCTTCGCTTAAAAAAACAACAAAATGCTGTTATTTTAGCGCATTTTTATCAAGATCCAGAAATTCAAGATATTGCAGATTTTATTGGTGACTCACTAGATTTATCACGAAAAGCTGCGCAAACTGATGCTGACACAATTGTTTTTTGTGGTGTAAAGTTTATGGCAGAAGTTGCGAAAATTTTGTCTCCTTCAAAAAAAGTTCTGATTCCTGATTTAAAGGCGGGCTGTTCTTTGGAAGACTCTTGTCGTGCTCCAGAATTTGCTGAGTTTAGAAAAAAACATTCATCAGCAATTGCAGTAACTTATATCAATTGTTCCGCTGAGATAAAAGCTTTGTCTGATATAATTGTTACTTCTTCAAACGCTAAAAAAATTATTGCTCAAATTCCAGCTGATAAAGAGATTATTTTTGCCCCAGACCAACATTTAGGAAGGTTTATTGAAAAAGAAACTGGACGTAAAATGATTCTATGGAATGGTTCTTGTATGGTTCATGAACAATTTAGCGAAAAAGAATTAGTTAAATTAATTGCTAATTATCCACAAGCTAAAGTTATTGCTCATCCCGAATGTCCACAAAACTTACTTTCTTACGCTCATCACATTGGTTCAACTTCATCTCTTTTGAAGTTCACGGAAGAAAATCAAGGTTCAGAATTTATTGTTTTAACAGAACCAATGATTATTCACCAAATGAAACTAAAAAATCCAACTGCTAAATTTTATGATTGTCCATTTGTTGACAAAGCGGGTTGTACTCTTTGTAATACTTGTCCTCACATGCAATTAAATAATTTAGAGAAATTGTATTTAGTTTTGAAATATGGCTCTAAATCACCAAATGGTGGTGAATTAAATTTAGATGAAGTTTTGCGAGTTAAAGCTGAGAAACCTTTGCGTAAAATGCTGGAAATGTCTGTTTAAGATACAGAAAGTATCTTTTTGATTTAATGAAATCATCTTAATAAAGACAATAAAATGTTTTTATTAAGTTGTTAATAGAGTCAAAATAAATGCCGAAGAAATCACTCGTCAATAATATCAAATTTTGCCATATCTTCACATTCACTTTTTAAAGACTTTTCATATTCTAAAATTTTTGCTTCAGCATTTTTTTGACATTTATATATATACTCTTGGCGCAAAGTTATCAGTTCATATTTGCTATATAAATCGGTTTTTTTGTTAAATTTTTCAGCAATTTCTTTTTGATCTTTTTCAGTTTTTTCTTCTTTGGTTTTGGCTTTAAAGTCTGATAACTCCATTTCATCAATACCAATTGCAACAAAGCTGTTTGAATTATAATCGTCAGCTAGTGCTTTAACTTTTTCTAGCTCTAGTTTTTTGCCATTTTCACCTTTCTTCAAAAAAGATTCTGGAAAATTGACGTAAGATTGCTTTTGACAAGTAATTTTTTCAGCAAGTTCCTTCTTGAATTTTTTACCAGATATTTCTGATAAGCATTGTCTTGATTTATCTTGAGATAAAGTGCAGTTTTTAAAATTTTGTTTTCTTAAATTATATTTAATGCAAGTTGGATATTTTTCTTTTGCGCTATTAAATTTTTCTTCCTCTTTTTTTTGTCTTTGCTCAATTACAAAATCAATATTGTAAGAGTTATTTGGGTATTCAAGATAATCTAAATTACCGAAAGGGGCATTAAAACGATACTCTTCTAAGAGTCTTTTACGACATAACAAGTAATCATCAATTTTACTTTTATCTAAAGTATCATTATTAAAACCTAGCCTTAGACACTGGTTATGCTGTAGTTCATCAAGTTTTTTATTCTCTTTAGTAAAGTTTGACTCACCAATTTCTGAAATATGCAGTGATATTTTTGAAACTAAGTCATTTATTTGAAAGCTGTTTACTTTTTCAGAGTTTGAGAAATTTGTGATATTCAAACGATTTTTTGCTAAAGAAAGTCGGCACTGCCAATAGGTTTGAGTTGTAAAGTTATTATCATTCCCAGAGTTTAAGTTAAGTGAAATACAAAACTTATGATCTTGTCTTTCAAGTTCCTGAACTTCTGAGAAGTTAGAAAATACAAAAGGTTCTTTAAATTTTATTGTGGTGCAAGAAAAAATCCCAGCAAGAAGAATTAAAAAAGTTATTCTAAAAATTCTTTTTAGTTTTAAATTCTTTGCCAATTTAGAAAAAATGTTATTTATTTAGATTAATTTAAAGCGATTATAACATAACAATAAGTGTCATCCTGAGCAGGTAAGTTACGCAATCTAACTCCTGATATCTTTCGCTTCAGCTCAGTGTGACAATACTTTTCAAGATGTTACAATTAACCAATTTAAAACTACATTTTTTAGAATTTATCTAACTTTTCAATAAATATATGTATCTTTTGGTTGGACTAGGAAATATTGGTAAAGAATATGAAATAACAAGACATAATTTTGGTTTTTTATTAATTGATCAAATTATTGCTGATTATGGTTTTTCTTTGCTTTCTGCTAAAAAGTTTAACAGTGAGGTTTTTAGTGGAGAAATTTTGGGCAAAAAAGTTATTGCTCTTAAACCAAAAACATTCATGAATCGTTCAGGAATTGCAGTTTTTGAAGCGGCAAATTTTTATAAGATTGATGTAAGAAATATTTTAGTGTTGCATGATGAAGTTGATTTAGAACTAGGAAAAGTGAAAGTTAAAATTGGAGGAGGAAGTGCAGGTCATAATGGTTTAAAATCAATAGATTCTGCAATTGGAAAAGATTATATGCGTTTACGTCTTGGTGTTGGAAGACCTGCAAATAAGGAATATTCTACAGCAGATTATGTACTTGGTAAATTCAGTTCTGATGAGTTAGCAAAAATCGATAAAATTAATGAGAAAATTTCTGATTTGATAGAAGAGCTGTTTGAAGGAAAAATGGAAGATTTTATGAATAAGTTCTATAGATAATTTTCAGAGTCTTTTTAGGGACTCTGAAAATTTAATTTTACTATATCAACTAAAATATTTGTTGTACACAAAAGTGTTACTTCTTTATTTGCTAAAACAACAAAGAGTTTATTTTGCTACTTATAGTACCCAATTATTGCCAATTATTGATTTTTCAAAAAATCTTTGTAAGAAGCCTCATCCATTGTATCATCTAAGTCAGCAGAATTGCTGATTTTAACTTTAGCAATCCAACCATTTTCGTAAGATGAGTTGTTAACTAGTTCTGGTTGAGAAGTTAGAGAATCGTTAGCTGCAACTACTTCTCCTGCAACAGGAATGTAAACGTCACTTGCTGATTTTGAAGATTCTACAACTGCAAAAGCATCATGTTTATTGTATTTATTACCAACTTTTGGTAATTCAACATAAACTAATTCTCCTAAAGCTTCTGCTGCGTATTCTGTGATACCAATTGTTGCAACATCGCCTTCAATTTTAATCCACTCATGATCTTTAGTAAATCTCATTTTTACTCCTTAAATTTTTATTATTTTTTTACTGATTTAGTTTTAGCTTCCACAAAGACTGGAGAAGTTAAAACCGCTGGAATTTCACGGTCACGAACAACAGCAGTTACTTCATCACCAACTTTTGCTAAAGCTGTGTCGAAGTAACCTTGACCAATTGAAACTTTTAAATTCGGTGAAAAACCGCCACTTGATAAAGTGCCAATTTTTATACCATTTTTTCTAATTTCTGTACCTTCACGAGCAATGCCTCGATCAAGCAATTTAACACCAATTCTTTTGCGTTTTGCACCTTCTGCTTTTTCTTTTAAAACTCTTTCTGAGCCAATAAAGCTAGTGTTGCTTTTGCTAACAACCCAACCCAAAGCAGCTTCGATAGGAGAAGTTGTATCGTCCAAATCGTGACCATAAAGTGGATAGCCCATTTCTAAACGAAGTGAATCGCGCGCACCAAGGCCAATTGGTTTAACTTCTGTTTGAGTAGATAAATCTAACCAAAACTTCGCAGCAGCAGAATTTGGAATTGAAACTTCAAAACCATCTTCTCCAGTGTATCCAGTGCGGCTGATGAAAACTTCTTCGCCAGATTTTAGTTTGTAAAAACCAATATTCATGTAAGGAAGTTCGCTTAGATTTCCTGAAGATAAAAATTTATTTAAAATTTCTTCTGCTTTGCCACCTTGTACTGCAATCAAAGATCTGTCAGAAAGTTCATTGAAAGAAATTTCTGATGGTAAGTTTTTTCTAATCCATGCAGAGTCTTTTTCTTTGCAGCCGGCATTTAGAACAATAAAAAATTTAGTGTCGGTCAATTTTGTGATGATCAAATCATCAATAATGCCGCCTTCTGGATTGGTAAGAACAGTGTATTTTGCAAGATTTGGTGTGCTCAAAGAAAAGTCAGTTGGCGTTATATGAGATAAAAATTTCACAACCTCATCACCTTCAATGAAAAACTGACCCATATGAGAAACATCAAAGATACCAACGTTTCCAGAACGTGTCCATTCATGTTCTTTAAGCATTCCATCGCTGTATTGTACTGGCATGTCATATCCAGCAAATTCAACCATTTTGGCACCTTGATTGCGGTGAGTTTGATTTAGAGCAGTAGTTTTCATAATTTATACTATTTTAATTTATTCAACTGCTGGGGCAGAAGGTTTATCTGTATTTGGAGCGACTTCACTTCCTTGTTCTTTGCTAATTGATTCTAGTTCTTTACTAATTGACTTGCTTGATGCA
>VHBV01000078.1 GCA_016882165.1 Candidatus Pelagibacterales bacterium | reverse complement strand
CATTCCTTACATCTTCTTCGCTTTTTATGTTATTATGAACAATATTTCTTCTAGTTTGTTCAACCAAATCCAAAACCATAAGCAAAGTAAATTTCTTTTTGGCTTCGCCTACTAAAAGTTCACGCTTAATTTTTGGATATTGCATCAAAATTTCTTGATAAATTTTTCCAATTACAGGAATTGAAAATAAATCTTCTGGTTCAAATAACTCAGCTCTAAGTCCATCTTCAATATCATGATTATTGTATGCTATGTCATCTGAAGCTGCAGAAATTTGCGCCTCCAAAGAAGGGAATCTTTTTAAATCTAAGTCGTATTTATCACTAAATTCTGAAATATATGAGTGATGTTTTGACTCATCAAAAATTGGTCCATTATGTTTTACAACACCTTCCAGCATTTCCCAAGATAAATTAAGACCTTCAAACTCAACAAATCTAGTTTCAATTTTAGTTACAATTTTTAGTGTATGAGCATTATGAGAAAATCCGCCAAAGCTTTTCATTTTAAAATCCAAAGCATCTTCTCCAGCATGACCAAATGGCGTATGTCCTAAATCGTGAGCTAAAGACACAACTTCTGCCAAATCTTTATTAACTTTCAAAGCTCCTGAAATCCATCTTGCAATCTGTGCAACTTCAAGAGAATGAGTTAAACGAGTTCTATAATGATCTCCTTGATGATTAACAAAAACTTGCGTTTTATATTGTAAACGACGAAAAGCCGATGAATTTATAATACGATCACGATCGCGCCCAAAATTAGATCTAAATTTTGAATCATCTTCTTTCTCTTTATAAAATCGACCGCGTGATTTTTCCTCAAAAACCGCATATGAAGCAAGATCATTATTACTCATAAACTCCCTTATTTTACTTAATTTCAAACTTAATACGACTTATCTCATTACCACAATTGGCATCAATTTTTATGAACTCTTTGCTTTTATTTTTAGGGTCAAATTTAGTCAAAACATTAATGTAATTACCCTGAATTTCCAATTTTTCAATGTCACTATTTAAAACAATTGATTTGTTTTCTCTGCAAGAGATTACTTGTAAAGAAGCGGTTTTATCTTTTTTATTTTTCACTAATATAAAAGCAATCATCAAAACAACCAGAATCACAAAAAGAGCAATAACAGTTGATTTCACAAGAATCATTCCTTTCTTATGAGCTGCAAGAGCAGCTTCTTCAACTTTTAAATCTTCTACTTTTTCTTTGTTCATAAAATAAATTAAAAATTTGTTTCCTAAATTACTTAATAACTCCAAACTTCTTGCCAACCTTAATAAAAGATTTGATGGCTTTATCTAAGTGTTCTTTTTCATGAGCAGATGAAATTTGAACTCTAATTCTTGCCTCACCTTTTGGAACAACAGGAAAAGAAAAAGCAATTACATAAATTCCTTCTTCTTCAATCATAGCTTTAGCAATTTTTCCAGCTAAAATTGCATCTCCAAACATAACCGCTACAACTGGATGACTACTTGGCCTAATTTCAAATCCAGCTTCATTCATTTTATTTCTAAAATATAAAGTATTATCAGCGAGTTTTTTAATTAAATTCTTCGAATCCTTCAGCATATCTATAATTTCAACACCAACTGATGCAGTAACCGGTAAAGCATTGTTGGAAAAAAGATAAGGACGAGCTTTGTTTCTTAATTTCTCGATAATCTCTCTTTTTGAAGCAATAAAACCACCTCCCATTCCCCCTAAAGCTTTCCCCAAAGTACTGGTCAAAATATCCACTCTTCCTTCAACTTTACATAACTCAGATGTTCCCCTACCATTTTCTCCTATAAAACCAGTAGCATGAGAATCATCAACCAAAACAAGTGAATTATATTTTTCAGCTAAATCACAAATTTCATTTAACTTAGCTATATCACCATCCATTGAAAAAACTCCATCAGTAACAATAACTCTGCTTTTTGCACCTTGAGCATCTTTCAGTTTACTTTCCAAATCAGACATATCATCAAACTTAAAAAAATAACGCTGGGCTTTTGATAATCTAATTCCATCAATCAAACTGGCATGATTCAAATCTGCGGAAATAATTGCGTCTTTCTCATCAAAAAGAGCGGCAAATACAGCTCCATTAGCAGCAAAACAAGATGAAAAAGTTATGACATCTTCAAATCCTAAGAAATCAGCCAAGGTTTTTTCAAACTTTTTATGAATATCAAAAGTTCCACATATAAAACGAACCGATGCAGCTCCAAGGCCATATTCATCAAGTGATTTTTTTGCAACTTCAATTAAATGGGCATTATTTGCCAAACCCAAGTAATTATTAGCGCAAAAATTAAGCATTTTTTTACTTGATTTTTCATCAATTATTTCAATTTCAGAAGATTGAGAACTTATGATTTGATATTCACTTTTATACAAACCAAGATTTTTTAGATCTTCTAATTCTGAATTTATTTCGCTTAAAAACTGATTTTTTATCATATTTAAAAGATTATATTTGAACAAACGTGCTTTTTTATGAGTAAATTTTGAATCAATACATAATTAATGTCAAAAAAGAATGTAAAAAAGAATTAAGCATTTGACAATCGCGAAAAAAGAAAATAAATTCCCAAAAAGAAATCCACAATCAAACCGAAACTTATACAATATAAACAAAACTTAAGTAATTTCCATGAACAAAACTTTCTTAAAATCAGTTATTACTGGTGTTGTTGGTTTAACTCTTGTTGCTTCTTGTTCTAAAGCAGCTTCTGAAAAATCTTCTCACAAATGTGCAAGCAACAACTGCTCAGGTAAAGAAGTAGAAGAAACTAAAAAAGTAAAATCTGAAGCTAAAGTTACAAAAAAAGCTAAAAAAGAAAAATTCCTTGAAAAATAGTATTTTTCTGGGTGGTTTATGACAACAAAAATCACCCAAAAAAGCCCAATTCACAACGATATAGTTGGAATTGGGCTTCGCTCTCCTCACATAAATTCCTTTCTTAAAAAAACACAAAAAATCGGTTGGCTAGAAGTTCACAGCGAAAACTACTATGCAGAAGGTGGACCATCTATAAAAAATCTAAAAAAAATTAGAGAAAATTATCCAATAAGCCTACACTGCGTCGGTAACTCTTTAGGTTCATTCCAAAAAATTGATTTAAATCATTTAAAAAAATTAAAAAATCTAATCGAAACTATTGATCCAGTTTTTGTTTCTGACCATATTTCTTGGGGAATGATTGATAATAATCATTTTAACGATCTTCTTCCACTTCCGTATAATTATAAATCTTTAGCAGCAATCGCGGATAATGTTGATGCAATGCAAAATTTTCTAAAAAGAGAAATTTTAGTAGAAAACCCTTCATCTTATATATCTTTTAAAAATGAAGAAATGGATGAAGCCGATTTTATCAACCAATTAACCAAAAAAACTGGCTGCTTTTTACTGCTTGATGTTAACAATATATTTGTAAGTTCTTCAAATAATAAAAATTTCAAACCACATTCTTATTTAAAAAAACTAAATAAAGAAATTGTGAAAGAAATTCACTTAGCTGGACATTCAAAGAGCAAAATTTTTGATGGCAAAAAAAATAAAACTCTTTTAATCGATACTCATAATAATGAAGTATGCAAAGAAGTTTGGAATATTTACATGACAGCAATAAAGAACTTTGGTCAAATTCCAACTTTAATTGAATGGGATCAAGATATTCCAGAGCTAAAAGTTCTTTTAAGTGAAGCAACAAAAGCTAGAAAAATTCTTCAAAAAAATGCCAAAAAAAATAGCTGAGCAAAACCTTCTTTATTTACAAAGAGAATTCACAAAACACTTAATTGACAGAGATGAAAAAGATATCCTCAAGTTTTTGCCTTATTCAAAAGAAGAGTCTATTTCTCGCTTAAATATTTATCGCAATAATGTTAATGGAAATTTTGAATCAGTTTTGTCTTCAACTTTTGAGGCAGTAAAAACAGTTGTTGGAGAACAATGTTTTAAATTTTTAACAACAAAATATATAAAAAATTATCATTCAAAAAGTGGAAATCTTGACTTATATGGCGAAGAATTCCCTATTTTGATTAGAGATAATTTAGCAAAACATAAATTAGATTATTTAGAAGATCTTGCCAAACTTGAATTTCTATATCATAAAAGCTATTTCTCAAAAGATGCTAAAAATATTTTTGACTTAGAAAAATTCAAAAATTTAAAACCAGAAAAATTTTACAATCTTACATTTACAATACATCCTTCTTGCTATTTTTTTTCATCAAACTTCTCAATCTACTCTATTTGGAAAAATAATACTAAAAATAAACAAAAAATAGTTTCCGGCAAAAAAGAAAAAGAATTTTTACTAATTGATCGAAGCCTTGATATACCAAAAATAACTAAACTTTCACATAATCAGTATTTGTTTTTATCTTTAATTGCGAAAAAGAAAAAATTATATGAAACTTATGAAGCTATTTACAAAAAAACCAATCAAGATTTTGATATAGGAAGTTTTTTAAATCTTTTTATCTCTTCAGCAATATTAGTTGATTTTACAATAAATTAAAAATGCCAAAAAATTTGGAAGAATTTTCTTTAATAAAAAAGTTTTTCAAACCTTTAACAAATAACTCAAAAAGTTCACAAAACCTTTCGGATGATGTTGCTAAAATTTCTTTAGACCCAAATAAAGAACTTGTTATAAGCAAAGATTTGATGGTAGAAAATGTGCATTTTTTAGAATCTGATGGAGCTTTTAAAATTGCTTCAAAACTTCTGCTGTCTAACTTATCAGATATTGCTAGCTCTGGAGCAACTCCACTTTATTACACTCTTGGTTTTTCTAAAAACAACAAAACAAACTTAAAATTTGTGAAAGATTTTTGCGATGGATTAAAATCTGTTCAAGATCAATTTAAATTAACCTTAATTGGTGGCGATACTGTAAAATCAAAACAACTTTTTTTCTCCGTAACTATTTTTGGAGTTATAGAAAAAAACAAAATATTATCACGTTTAAATGCCAAAAACGAAGACTTAATTTTTGTCTCAGGAACAATTGGAGATGCATTTTTAGGATTAAATCAAAATAAAATTACAAAATTTAAAACATTAGATGACAAAGAAAAAAATTATCTTCTGAATCGTCATTTTTTCCCAAATCCACGAATCAAACTTGGAAAAGAATTGTTAGAAAATAACTTATCACAATGTGCATGCGATGTTTCAGATGGACTTTTTGCTGATCTAAAAAATATTTGTGAATCATCAAATCTTGATGCTGAAATTTATTTAGACAAAATACCTTTATCAAAAGCAGCAAAAAATCTAATTCAAAAAGACAAATCAATAAATGTTCAAGACTTATCAAGCGCTGGAGAAGATTACGAATTAATTTTTACAGTCAAAAAACAAAATCAAAACAAGATATTATCCTTAGCAAAAAAATTAAATCTCAATTTAACTTGCATAGGATCAATGAAAAAAACAACTAATAAAAAACCTAAAATTATCTTGTTTGGAGATAACAATAAAAAAATCAAAATCAAAAAATATGGTTATGAACACTAACTTTCTGGAAAATATATTTGAAAAGAAAAAAGATAGTAAATTTGCAAACTCAACCAAAAGAAGCATTGCCTCAGCAATTGATGTTTTAATAGTACTATTCTTAAGAGGTATTTTACTGCAGCTTTTTGGAATGTTTTATTTACAAAAAATTTCCGAACAATTTTCATTAGAATTTCAAGAAAAATTTGGAACAGAATCTTTAAAAAGAACTCCTGAACATATCAGTTTCTTAATTCATCATAAAATATTTTACTCTTTTTTACTTACTCTTTTTATAATATTTGCAGCAGGAGCTTTATACTATGCTCTTCTTAACTCATCGCCTTGGAAAGCAACTATTGGTAAAAGAATTATGAAAATTATGATTGTTGATAAAGAGGATAATAGAATTTCTTTTTACAACGCTCTATTTCACTATTTCTTATCGGCTTTACCCATAGTTTTTGTATTTTATCTTTTAATTTACCAAGAAAAACATCATCTCAGTTTCTTTGAAGCAATCAGTGGAAATAATACAAATCTAATTCTTGGATTTATATTTCTTATTTGGACTCAACTTCACATGCTTACAAAAAGCAAAACCACGGCTTATGATCTTATTTGTCAAACATTTACTATTAATGGAAAAAGCGAAGCTAAGTTTCCATGGAACAAAGTACAGTAATTATCATA